>JAFGFE010000025.1 GCA_016931225.1 Candidatus Zymogenaceae bacterium | reverse complement strand
TGGCTAATCCATCTTAACAGGAAGACCGTGACTCGTCTTCTATTTACTCGTCACCTGTCAACACTTTTAGTGACTAGGGCAGATAATAGGTCATCGCCACAACATATTCGCATATAATTACATCCGGTCATCTCTAATTTGTTTAAGTCTTCCACTATTGAACTATAAAGGTTATAACATTTTATTCTACAACAAAGTTTTGATATGACTGATTTTATAGTTATTTTAGTAGGATTACTCTTAAAGGAAATTGCTTTTATCATCTTCTCTTTATCTAAATACTTTCCATTGCTCTTAATAAAATAACCATATTCAATATTATTGAAGTTCAGTTTAAAATTGAAAGACAATAATCTAAAAAAACCAACACTTCTTGCATGTCCAATAATTGTGTCTTTCAACTTCTTTTTACACTTATTTTCAAATCTCTTTATTCTCTCTTTATTACAATAAATACTAATAACTTTATCAAAAGCAGGAGAAAAAAATACCATTGTCTCTAAATCATAGCCATCTGTTTGAAAAAGGTTATCTATTGAATACTGCTTACCAAAATAATTATCATAATCAGCATCGATTATACCAATAACTCCTTGAATACCACTCTCATTTAGATTTTCAACTATCTTGACAACATTTTCTTTTCCATCAGTATATCTTATTATTACTTTCCCCTCTTTAAAGAAATTTCTATAAACAACCATATCATTTATACCTTCTACTAGAACAAATATACCATCGAATGAATTTCTCAACATTGTTATTTCTGTTATAATATCCTTATAATGCATTTTTTCTAAAGAATAATACTCCACCATTATCTTCTCACTTTTTTGGTCCAAGCAATTCAACCATAAGATTATTTTTACCATGAATAATTTGCGGTGAATGTGTAGCAATAAGGACATCAAAACCGATTAAGTCAATTATTTCTTTCAAGTCATCTAAAAACTTATGTTGCCAAGCAATATGCAGGGATATCTCAGGTTCATCAATTAGAAATAATGTGTTTTTGTTTTTACTATTCATCTTAGTATGAGTTTTAAAAAGCAGTTGATAGAGTAAAACCAATTCATGTTGTTCTCCAGATGATAATTTTTTAACCGTAAGCTCATTCCCAGAATCAGTTTCTAGTACAAATCCTCTATCAGCTTCTATAGATATATTTTTGTACTGGTATGTGCTGTTTAAAATGCTGACAAATATTTCTATTTTATTAAAAATATCATTATAAACACTTAGTTTTTCCTTTTCATTCTCGATATATATAGAAAGCATATCCTCTTTCTTTTTTATATCGATTGTTGAATAAGTTGAATATGGAATTGCCGGAGACTTGCTTTCTTCCTGCAGTAAACCAGCTTCGGCTAATTTGTCTCTTCTATTTTCCAGTTCTTTCAATTCGTTTAGAATGTTAGACGAATCGATTGATTTATTTACTTCTCCTTCTAACAATTTTCTAGGGAATTCTCTATCTAAACGTTGAGATTTTGTGTTATATTCACGCATAACATCATTTATTAAACCTTTAATATCCTTTGAATAGAATTCGACAACTGAATCTGTCATTGATTTTGATTCACGATGGTATATATATTCATCTCCTTCAGTTATTATCAACCTTTGTGCTCGTATGAATTGAACAATAACCTTCTCCACAATAGTTTGTAACCATTTGTCATTAAGTAATGTCAGGCTCTCTTTGCTAATTCCCTTTCTTGCCAAATCCTTTGATAAATACGCTACTTCATCAGGAAACCTCACGGATATATCAAAAAATGTCATAATTTGTTTATTTCTTTCATCTATCCATACATCGTCATCTAACCTGCGTAATGAAGGAATCTGTCTATCTATGAATCTTCTAATATAAAATTCTTCTCTTCGGGAAAAATATGGCACTTGAAATTTATTACCTTTAACAACTTTTCCTTCTTTTTTATTTGAGATTTTTAATACTGGCCCCTCTTTTTTATTGCCTTCAATTCTATTTACAATAACTTCGCTTTCATCATCAAATAAAACTTTGAATTCCTTGAATGGATATTCTAAAAAGTGATGATAATTTCTATAAAACAACGAATGTAACATTCTCAAAATATAAGTTTTCCCAATACCATTTGGCCCATGAATAATTGTGATCCTTTCATCCATGTTTAAATGTATTTCATGGTTAAATATGCCAAAGAGGCTTTTTACATTTATCTGCTTTATTCGCATTTTTCTTCTTTCAGATAACATTCAATAATTGATTGTTCATACCACATTTTCTCTTTCAACACCACATCTTTTTTGTTCTAGCTAATACCCGCCAGCTCCCCCAGAAGCTCTTGCATGTCTCTCTGGCGCTCCAGGTTGTAGGCCGCCTGGGTCGCCACGAGGCCGATGCGTATGGAGCAGGCGCCTTCCGGCAGGGCGGCGAAGAGGTCCTCGTCGGTCCAGTCGTCCCCCGCCGCCAGAACGAAGTCATGCCCGTCCGCCCCCAGCCAGCGCTGGGCGGCCCGTCCCTTGTTGATGCCGGAGTTCTTCACCTCCACCACCTTTTTCCCCTCCAGCACCTGGAGGTTCATATTGGCGGTCAGGCCGGTCAGCTCGTCCACCAGCTCCCGGACCCGATCGTTGGCCAGCTCCGAGGTGACGTTCCGATAGTGCCACACCAGGGAAAACTTCTTTTCCTCGACGAAAGAGCCGGGAGTGCGGTCGGTAAACAGGTCGAAGATGGGTCGTATGTCCTCTTTCCAGTCGTCGGAAAGCGGCTCGATCATCTCCCACTCGCCTCCGGGGCGGTCCTTGATCCATGCACCGTGCTCGGCCACGAAGGATACCGGAAGGTCGGACAGCCACGCATCCAGCGTCTCACGATCCCTGCCGCTGATGACGACGAGATCGTTCCTCTCATTGGAAGCCAGGGACGACAGAATTTCCAAAATCGCCGCCGACGGCCCGGCCCGCTCGGGGCGATCCACAATCGGCGCCAGCGTCCCGTCGTAATCCAACAGAAAGAGCCTTTTTTCCGCGCCGGCATAGCGGGCGCGCAGCTTTTCCCGGGCCGAATCCGTCAAAAGCTTCATCGCCATCTCCGCCTGGTGCCCCTTGATGCGATCGAGGGAGGCGAAAAAATCCTGCGCCCAGTGCACCACGTCGTAGTGCTTGATGCGCTTCTGCATGGAGCACATTCTGGCCGCCTTTTCCTCCTCGGGCATCTCCAGGGCATCCTTCAGCCCCCGGATGATATCCTCGGAATCGTTCGGGTTGACGATGATCGCCTCCCCCAGTTCCCGGGCGGCGCCGGCCATCTCGCTTAATATTAGCATTCCCCTTCCCGTGCGCTTGGACGCCACGTACTCCTTCGCCACCAGGTTCATCCCGTCCCTGACCGGCGTCACAAGGGCCACGTCGGCGAGGGCGTAGAGGGCCATGAGCTTGGAAAAGGGCATGGAGCGATAAAAATACCAGATGGGAACCCACCCGACCCGGCCGTAGTGGCCGTTGATGTGTCCGATGAGGTTGTCCACCCGGGTCTTGATCATCCGGTAGGAATCCACCTGCTCCCGTGAGGGGACGATGAGCTGGATGAAGACGACCTTCTTGCGGTACTCCGGGTATTTTTTCAGAAACGCATCGATGGCCTCAAGGCGCAGCGGGAGTCCCTTGGAATAGTCCAAGCGATCCACCGAGAGGACCACCTTTTGTCCCAGTATATCTTTTTTAAATTTGGTTATCTCCCGCTTCACCTCCGGTAATAATGCGGCCGTGTTGAATGTATCAAAATCGATGCCGATGGGAAACGTATCCACCTTCACCACCCTCCCGCCGGTATGAATGGTGCCCATGGAATAATCATGTCCCAAAAGACGATGGACACTGCTCAAAAAGTGGCGGGCGTATTCGTAGGTATGGAAGCCGATCAGGTCGGCGCCCATCAGCCCCTCAAGGATTTCCTCCCGCCAGGGCAGCAGGCGGAAAATCTCATAGGAGGGAAAGGGGATGTGCAAAAAAAAGCCGATCGACGCCCCCGGGAGCCGCTTTCGGAGCATCTCGGGCAGGAGCATCAGGTGGTAGTCCTGAATCCAGATGGTATCGTCGGGACGGGCGACGGTCATCACCTCGTCGAAGAATTCCTGATTGACCTTCTTGTAATATCTCCACTTTTCCCGGTCGTATTCGGTATATTCGGTAAAATAATGAAAGAGCGGCCAGATGGTCTTGTTTGAAAATCCGTGATAGTAATGCTCCAGGTCCTTTTTGGAGAGAAACACCGGGAGGTTTTTATATTCCTCCATAAGGCGTTCACGCACCGGAATCCGATCCTCCCGGGACAATCTGTCCGACGTGATGCCCGGCCAGCCCACCCAGATGCTCTCGTATTCCTGATAAAAAGAGCCGATGGCGGTGGCCAGTCCGCCGACGCTCTGTCTATATGTATATGTATCCTGTTTTTTTTCGATCGTCACCGGCAGCCGGTTTGAGACGATCAGAAGACGTTTCATTGTCTTCTTCCTTTCCTCCTCTGATCACTGAGTACTCATGTTTATTTATATATATTGTTCCAACAGCTTCAACCAGTCGAGCATCAGACGGGTGATGAGGAAATTGTCCCTCACGTGGTCGTGCCCCCTCGCCCCCAGCTCTTCCCTGAGCACCCCGTCGTTCAGAAGCCGGATGACGCTTTCCGCAAACCCGTTCACGTCCTTCGGATCGTGAAGAAAGCCGGTCTCTCCGTCGATCACCTGGAACGGAATGCCCCCCACGTTGGACGCCACCACCGGGGTCTTTTTATACAGCGCCTCGGACACGACCAGTCCGAACCCCTCCCGGAGCGATTTCTGGACGACCACCGCCGAAGCGCTCTGGACGGCGTTTACCAGGATGTCGTTATCCACCAGTATCAGGTGGATATCGTCCCGAAACGAGCTTCTATCCGCGGCTTTCTTGACGTCCTCGAATATCTTCTGTCCCTCGGGGTCGTCGGTGGCCAGCGACCCCAGCAGGATCAGCTGACAGTCGATCTCCTTTCTGACCTTTTCGAATATTTTGAGCACCCCCTTGGGATCCTTGAACTTGTCAAACCGCGACACCTGGGAGACGATGGGTTTGTCCGGCTTGACGCCGAACTTCGTCAGGTAGTTGTTTATGGTGTTGACGGTGACGGGCTTGTTCTTGATGGTCAAGGGGTCGATGGTGGGGAATATAATGGATTGGGGAACCTTCAGGTCCTTCTTCTTGTAGTCCTCGTGGGATACGACCACGTGATCGTATTTTCCCATGTATCCCTTCAGGTACTCCCACAGTTCCCGGTTGGGATGAGTGATGTCGATGTGCAGGCGCAGTATCCAGGGCTGGTTCTTCTCATAATAATCGATGAGGGGCAGCGGCTGGGGATCGTGCACCACCACCAGATCATGGTCGAGGTGGGTGAACTTCGCAAACCGCCGGTTCGTCTCGGAGTATATCTGCTTCTTTCTCTGGGACAGGTTAATCTTGTCCCCCTGCATGGCGTTGTGAAACTTCTTGGTGATGGTAAAAAAGTCCGGCGAACCATGGAGAATCCGCCACCCGAATTCCAATCCCACGTCGTTGAACATGGGAATCATGCTGTTGAGCATTTCGGCCACGCCCCCGCCCTGGTAGGTGGAGCTGATGCAGACAACGTGTTTGTCTTTGAGTCCCAACGCCTTTTCATAGATTTCATCGACTGTCTCATTGCCGACGATCGCCTTGTATTGAGCCAGGTTCTTCTGCTTCATGGATATCGATGTTCCCCTGTCTTTTCGTTTCCTGATATGTAAAATCGTTCCCCTCATACAAACCTCATCGGATCAATCGTCGATCGGACCTTGAAACAATGAAATTTTGAAGGTTAATGGTAACATTTTCACATGGGTTGTGTCAATTCTTGGAGATGAATCGCTGGACATGGACCGAGATACCGAAACCTCCCGGCATCGAATCAATCATCGGAGTTTTTTTCAATCGGCACCCGTACGGTGCCGATGCGAAGGGCGTTCCCACTCACGTTTGCCTTCAGGTAGTGGTAAAAGTAGGTATTCGGATCGTCCCCGTCCAGCGTTCCCCCGGCTCCGCCGGTCACAGCGTACGGGACCCCCTCCCACCGACCGTGAAAGCTCCCGTGGACGTGCCCGCAGAATACGTGGTGCACACGATACGTCTGAAAGAGCCGCAGCAATTCTCCCGCCCACGTCTCGTCCAGGGCTTCGGCATATCCCTCGCCCCGGGGATCGAACAGCGGTCGATGCAGGAAGACCAGGCACATCCCCCGCTCCCTGGCGCGATTGAGCTCCCGTTCAAGCCACGCGACGCGTTCCTCCGGGGGACGGGACGGATCCGCCCCATCCAGCATCACGAACGTGACATCCACGACGACAAAGGAGAAATCCGCCGGCCCCACGAGCGTCTTATATCGTGTCCGTCCCCCCGCCATGTACTCGTGATTTCCCGCGACCCACAGCAGGGGTTTGGTCATCCGGTCGGAAAGCAGCCGGGACATCGAATCGTAGTTCTCGGCGCTTCCGGTGGTCACCAGGTCCCCCACCCCGATGGCAAAGGAGATATCCGCGTCGTTGTCCATCATATCCAGCACCACCGGGAACACGTCCACCCCCTCCTGGGCGTCTCCGAAGACGGCGAAGGTGAAATCTTCAGGATCGGCGACTGATATTATCCCTAGGTTAACTTCATTCCATGGCTGTGTATCCTCACCGGAGGCGGACACACTTCCGCACACGATCAACAGGATGACGGTCAATCCACAAAAGCCTGTAAAACGCCCCGTTCTTCTTTTCCCGATACCGATCATGATACCTCCCGTCTTCGGATTTTGGATGTTCACCCATATCATAATGTGTCCGTCCCCTCATGTCAAACGAGGGAGAGAAAGAACTCATCTTTCGCCCGATGAAGCAAACGGTGCTTTTTCCTTGTCACGCCCGCCCTTTTTTGATAGATAATTAAATTGGTGTACTGTTTTCACGTGCGCCTTTATCACGAAAGACAGGGTTATACCATGCCGCAAAAAGCAGAGAGCTCGAACGCTTCGTCCTGGTGGCGGGAGGGGGTATTCTATCAGATTTATCCCCGGAGCTTCATGGATGCCAACAATGACGGCACCGGGGACCTCCGCGGGATCATCGAGAGGCTCGATTATCTTAACGACGGGACGGAGAATTCCCTGGGTGTCGACGCCCTGTGGCTCTCCCCCATCTTCGCCTCGCCCATGTACGACTTCGGCTATGACGTCTCCGACTTTACGGCCATCGATCCGACATTCGGAACGATGGAGGACTTCGACGAGTTGCTCGTCGAGGCCCACAAGAGAAACATCAGGATCGTGCTGGACTTCGTCCCGAACCACACCTCGCACCTCCATGAATGGTTCGAGGAGTCCAGAAGCTCCCGGGACAACCCGAAGCGGGACTGGTATATCTGGCGGGATCCGGGATCCTATCGGGGCCGCCGCCCCAACAACTGGCAGTCCGTGTTCGGCGGCCCGGCGTGGGAATGGGACGAGAAGACCGGCCAATTCTACTACCACCACTTCGTCCCCCAGCAGCCGGACGTCAACTGGCGCAATTCCGAGCTGAAAGAGGCCATGCTCGACCAGATGCGCTTCTGGCTCGACAAGGGGGTCGACGGCTTTCGCCTGGACGTGATCAACCACACCTTCAAGGACGATCAATTCAGGAGCAATCCCTACTGTATCGGCCCGCGTCCATACGACATGCAGCGGCACCTCTATGACAAGGACCTGCCCGAGGCGATCGGAGTCGCCAAGGAGATGCGCGCCCTGGTCGATTCCTACGGGAAAAAGGGAGAGCGGATGCTGGTGGGCGAGGTCTTCATCGAGGATCCCGAAGAGGCGATCGCCTATTACGGGGACGGGAATGACGGACTGAACCTCTGTTTCTATTTCAATTTCTGCTTCAATTCATATAAGGCGAGGCAGTTTCGCGAATCGGTGAGGACATGGGAACGCCTGCTGCCCGCATGCGCCCACCCCACCTATTTCCTCTCCAACCATGACATGCCGGGAAGACATATCCACAGATACGCCGCCCTCTCGGAAAAAAGCACCCAGGACCGGGCCCGGGTATCTGCCATGATGCTGTTGACCCTCAGGGGCACGCCGTTTCTCTACTACGGCGAAGAGATCGGCATGCGGAACCTTCACATCAAAAAGAAAGACATTAAGGACCCGGTGGGCATCAGATACTGGCCGCTTCCCCTCAGTCGAGACAAGTGCCGCACGCCGATGCAGTGGGAGGGTAGTGCCGGTGCCGGATTCACCGCATCGGAGAGCCCCTGGCTCCCCATCAATCCGAACCACACGACCATCAATGTCGCGGCCCAGAAGGAGGACCCCGATTCGCTCTTCAATTTCTACCGCAGGCTCCTCTGGAAGCGAAAGACTCTCCCCTCCCTTTTGCGGGGCGGCCTGACCATTCTGAACGATGCGCCTGATCGGCTGTTCTGCTATCTGAGGCACCATGAAAACGAGACGGCGTGTGTGGCACTCAACTTTTCCCACGGAAAAGAGACGTTCTCCATCCCCGATCGCGGCGGCGCGTGGGAGGTGATCCACTCCTCCCATCGGGACGAGGGAAGCTCGACCGATCCGGGACGAATCGCGATTCATCCGTCGGAAGCCACCCTCTGGCTGTGCAGACAATGAATCGCCGTTCATTTTTTCTTTCTTGACATATGGAAGTATTTTTGATAGTAAGATGATTTTGTGTGAACAACGTTAGTACGAGGAACACGCAACGATGAAAACCTACCTTATGAGTCCGGGGCCGACGCCTATCCCCGAGCGGGTTTTAGCCGCCATGTCGGAACCGATCATCCATCACCGCGCTCCGCTGTTTTCGGAGATTTTGGAAGAGGTCCGCGACGGCCTGAAAAACCTTTACCAGACGAAAACCGAGGTCATCATACACGCCAGCTCCGGCACCGGCGCGATGGAGGCCGCGGTCGCCAACACCCTCTCCGCGGGCGACGAGGTCATCTGCGTCCGGGGCGGGAAGTTCGGCGAGAGATGGGCGGAGATCTCCGAAGCCTACGGCGTTACACCCATCAACATCGACGTCACCTGGGGTCAGGCGGTGAATCCGAAAACCATCGCAGACGCCCTCGACGCGAACAAGAACGTCAAGGCGGTCATGGTCCAGGCGTCGGAAACATCCACCGGCGTGGGACACCCTATAAAGGAAATCGCCGACATCGTCCGGAAAAAAGACGATACCATTCTCATCGTCGACGCCATCAGCGCCCTGGGGGTCATCAATCTTCCGGTGGACGACTGGGGCCTCGACGTGGTGGTTTCCGGTTCCCAGAAAG
Organism: Candidatus Zymogenaceae bacterium; assembly: GCA_016931225.1. Classification (NCBI taxonomy): domain Bacteria; class Deltaproteobacteria; order Candidatus Zymogeniales; family Candidatus Zymogenaceae; species Candidatus Zymogenaceae bacterium. The sequence continues at coordinate 56,882 of JAFGFE010000025.1, read as the reverse complement.
GCCTGATGCTCCCGCCGGGGCTTGCCTTCGCCTCGGTCTCCGAAAAGGCCTGGGAATTCGTAAAGCGATCGAATCTTCCGAAATACTATTTTAACTTCGCCAAGGAGCAGAAGAACCTCCTGAAGAATCAAACCGCCTATACGCCGGCCATATCCCTCATCGTGGGACTCAAAGAGGCGTTGAATATCATCAATGAGATCGGGCTGAAAAAGCTTTTCTCCCGCTATGAAAAAATGGCCGACGCCACCAGGAAGGCGGCTCTCGGTATGGGGCTGAGCCTTTTCGCCCCCACCTCCCCGTCCGGCTCCATCACCGCCATCCAGTCTCCGCCGGATATCGACGGCCAGGCGGTGGTAAAGAGCCTTCGTGAAACCCACGGGATCACCATCGCAGGGGGGCAGAGCCAGCTCAAGGGGAAAATCTTTCGCATCGCTCACATGGGCTACGTGGACAGATACGATATCATTATGACCCTGGCGGCCCTGGAAATGACGTTGAAGGGGCTCGGCGCCACTATCGAGCTGGGGAGCGGCGTCCGGGTTGCTCAGGAACTTCTCACGGACATGGACTGAGGATAGAACAATGAAAAAGGTTCTTGTCAGCGACAGCATGTCCGAAAAGGGCATCGATATTTTTAAAAACGCCGACGGCATCGAGGTGGACGTCAAGACGGGTCTTTCCCCCGATGAGTTGAAAGAGATCATCGGTCAGTATCACGGCCTGGCCATTCGATCCGCCACAAAAGTAACCGTGGACATCATCGAAGCCGCCGACAACCTCAAGGTCGTCGGGCGGGCGGGAATCGGCGTGGATAACGTGGATATACCCGCCGCCAGCAAGCGGGGCATCGTGGTAATGAACACCCCCGGCGGGAACACCATCACCACCGCCGAGCACTCCATCGCAATGATGCTGTCCCTTTCCCGAAACATCCCCCAGGCGACCCAGTCCATGCGGCAGGGCCTGTGGGAAAAGAAAAAATTCATCGGAAAAGAGGTCTTCAACAAGACCTTGGGCGTTCTGGGCCTGGGAAACATTGGGAAAATCGTTACATTACGGGCCCAGGGACTCAGGATGAACGTCATCGCGCACGATCCCTTCATCAGCCAGGAGGCGGTGGAGAAGCTGGGCGTGGAGCTTGTCGAACTGGATGAGCTGTTCGCCCGAGCGGACATCATCACCATCCACAGTCCGAAGACCGATGAAACGCTCAACCTCCTCAATAAAGACGCCTTCTCAAAGATGAAACGTGGGGTGTTGGTCGTCAACTGCGCCCGCGGCGGCATCGTCAACGAGGACGATCTCCTGTGGGCGCTCAACGAGGGGATCGTGGGCGGAGCGGCGCTGGACGTCTTCTCAAAGGAGCCGCCGGATTCCAGCCCCCTGATGGAACACGAGCGGGTCGTCCTAACGCCTCACCTGGGGGCGTCCACTGAAGAGGCCCAGGTGAATGTGGCGGTGGCGGTGGCGGAACAGATCGTTGATTATCTCACCCGGGGAATCGTCAGAAACGCCCTGAACATGCCGTCCGTCAGTCCCGAGGCGGCGACGGAAATCCAGCCCTACATCCACCTGGCGGAGATACTCGGCTCGTTTCTGTCTCAGCTCGGTCTGCCGGGACTCACCGAGGTCAACATCGAATACCTGGGCGAGGTGACGAATCTGGAAACCCCGCCGATTACCGTTGCGTTTCTCAAGGGGATTTTCGAGCCGATCCTGGAGGAAAAGGCCAATTACGTAAACGCGCCCATCATCGCGAAAGAGCGGGGCATCAAGGTGGTGGAATCCAAAAGCGAACAGGCCGGCGGATACACCAACATGGTCAGGCTCACCGCGAAAACACAGCAGGGGAATCGGGTCATCGCCGGGACAAATTTCGGCGTGGATAATCCCCGCATTCTGGAGCTAAACGAATTCAAGCTCGAGGCCATCCCCCACGGGATCATGCTGGTGCTGAAAAACAACGACAAACCGGGCGTCGTCGGATCGATCGGCACCTTGCTGGGCGAAAATAACATTAATCTGGCGCTGATGCACATGGCACGAACGAAGATGGGCGGGACGGCGCTTGTGATTCTCTCGGTGGACGACGACGTCCCCCCGGAGGTAATGAAAAAACTGAAAGAACTCCCGCACGTGCTCACCGTGCAACAGGTCAAGCTCTAAAGATAATCCATATAATCACAGGACGCAAAAGTGCGTCCCGTTTCGTCGCGGCGCCGCTTGTGCCGCGTTACGGATTATTTTGTCTGCACGATACAGACAAGAGCCCCCGATCGCGAATATAGAAGAAGTTAAGAGAGGGAGAAGGACGTGTCTCAAATTGTCATAATCGGAACCCAGTGGGGAGACGAGGGCAAGGGAAAAATCGTTGACCTGCTTTCGGAACAGGCGGATGTTATCGTCAGGTTTCAGGGCGGCAATAACGCCGGACACACACTGGTGGTTGGGGGGAAACAGGTCATACTCCATCTGATCCCCTCGGGTATCCTGCATGCGGGAAATCTCTGCATTATCGGCAACGGCGTGGTTATCGATCCGGCGGTGCTGGTCCAGGAGATGAACGATCTGAGGGATAAGGGTTATTTCACGGACAGTGAAACGCTCAAGATCAGCGAACAGGCGCACATCATCATGCCCTACCACAAAAGCATCGATCTGGCCCGGGAGGCCAAGCGAAAGAAGGGTAAGATCGGCACCACCGGCCGGGGAATCGGCCCCGCATACGAGGACAAGGCGTCTCGGATTGGATTCCGCGCAGGCGAGCTCTCCAACCCGGACCGTTTTCGTGAACGCCTGGAATCAGTACTCCCGGAAAAGAACTTTTACCTGGAAAAATATCTGAACGCGACACCCCTCGACATCGACGAGGTGTTCGATACCGTCATGACCGCCGCCGATCAAATGGTGCCGCACCTTGCCAATACGTCGGCGATCCTCAGACACCGCATCGAAGCGGGGGACAACGTCATGTTCGAGGGCGCTCAGGGGACATTGTTGGATGTCGATCACGGCACCTACCCCTTCGTCACCTCGTCCCACACCGTCTCTGGTAATGCGGCGGTGGGAGCGGGCGTGGGTCCCAGGGACATCGACGACGTCTACGGCATCACCAAGGCATATACCACCCGGGTCGGCTCCGGCCCCTTCCCCACGGAACTCACCGATGCGACGGGAGACAAGCTCCAGGAGGTGGGGTGCGAATTCGGCGCCACCACCGGCCGTCGTCGCCGCTGCGGCTGGCTGGATGCGGTGGCCCTCAGGCACGCCGTCCGCCTTAACAGCCTGTCCGGGCTGATCATCACGAAGCTCGATGTCTTGAGCGGAATCGATCCGATACGCATCTGTACATCATATACTATCGACTCTGAAAAACACGCCGATTTTCCCGCCGATACAAAAAGCCTCGAACGGGTCGTCCCGGACTACATCGAGGTCCCCGGATGGACGGAGGACATCTCCCATGTCCGCTCCGTACACGACCTCCCCGCCAACGCCCGGGGGTACATCAAAACCATCGAGGATCTCCTGGGGGTTCCCGCCGCCGTCATATCGGTGGGTCCGGACCGCGAGCAGACCATCATTATCCGCCATCCCTTCGGGGCGACAGCATGACCGATGTAATCTACCGACGGAAAAAAGACATATCCATTCGCTCAATCGACGGCGGTATAACGGTTCTCGTCCACATGGAGGACAGGGTCCACGAAATGAAGGTTGAGGTGGACGTGGGCCTGCCGAAGATGAAGATATTGGACATACGGGGGCATATGATCAGGATACCACACGAGGAGTGCGGAAAGGCCCTGGAGGCCCTCCCCCGGGCCGTGGGGCTGGAGATCAAGCGGGGGCTTTCGGTATTGATGGAGGAGACCATCGGCGGAAGCATCGGCTGCACTCATATGACGAACCTGGTTATGGAAGCCTGTTACTGCTCCATTCAGGGTCAGTACGCCGCGTTCAGGGAAACCTTCCCCGCCCTGGGGGACGATTTGACGCCGGAGGAGCGGATGAAGCTCTTCATGACCATGCGGCCTGATATGATCAATTCCTGCGCCCTGTACAGCAACGACTCTGAATTGGTCAAAAGGGCGAGGAAACTCCCAATGTCTGAAAATATCCAGAAGCTCATCGACCGGGTCGTTTCCTTTTACAAAGCGGGGTAACGCCCCGTCGTGGAGCACCGGGAAGACGGCTTCCGGTTCCCCTGCCCCGCCCGACGCCCTCCGTGATATGGATCATGGATGACGGGGGCGATCTCTACCCCCGAATCCACCGATGCGAATCCTCCCGCGCCGATTTTGGATCGTGAATGAACTGCAATACCTGGTCGATCACCTCGTCCCCTCCCCGGTATACGATGCCGTGATAGGGGGAATCGATCCAGACCAGCCCCTTGATGTCCGAATTGATGGCGCTGTAGTACTCCCCGGCGCTCTCCGGGTCCACCGTGGGATCACCTCCCCCCTGGAGAATCAACGCCGGTATCTCCACCCGGTAAAGCTCCCCCTTGACGACGTCCGCGAGCTCCAGAAGCTGGTCGATGCCGTGAATCGGATTCTTGAAATAATTGATATGCGGATTTTCCGGGTTGTTCTTTACGAACTGCACCGGCCCCTTCTTGGCGCCGAAGAATTTCATGACGCCGCCGACAAAATCGATGGCCGGGGCAAGCATCGATGATCTGTTCACCAGCTTCATCGCCGCCGAAATCGATGCGATCCCCGATAACTTCGGGTGACCCTGGGCCGCCAGGTGCCACGCCAAGAGCCCCCCCATGGAAAATCCGCATACGAAAAAGCGATCCGTCAGGTTGGTGATCACGCTCACCCCGACCCGTACCGAGCGATACCACTCCTCCCAGCTTCGGGTATCCAGATCGAAGGGGGATGTGCCGTGCCCCGCCAGCCTGACGGAATAGACCGTGTATCCGTCCTGGACAAGGCTCTCGTGCAGGGGGCGCATCTCTTCGGGGCTGGCCATGTACCCGTGTATCAGGAGCACGCCGGTTTTTCTCGAGCCGATGGTCAGCTTCGGCCACCCGAAACGCTGCTCCTTCGATTCATCCTTTGAAAAGAATCGGGTGTAGTCCCGCTGGTATTTCTCCTCCTCGGTCAGCGCCAGCGCCCCGGCGGTCTCCTCCTTAAGTCGCCGTCCTGAAAGCTTCAGGGTTTTATCAACGATGTCTGTCACCTCGGTGATCGGGGTGATCTCGTTGTTGATGACCTGGATGGTATTGAGGACCCGGATATCGTGGAACTCCTGGGGCCACTTGAAGTCCCGCTCCCTGATGATCAACTGCTCTTCCTTCATTTCTATCAAGGACTCGTCGATTCCCATGTCGAAAAAGCCGTCCAGGGCGTTCCCGCCCCATTTCACCAGGCTTTCGGGATGTTCAGCTACGGCGTCGTGAATGAAGAGATCCGTAAGCTTCCTGACCTTCATGGCGGCCAGAAACACCCGGCGGCGGATATCTTCCACGCTTTCCCGTACCATTCCCCGGCGCGCCATGCTGAACAGGAGCCGTGCCGCCAGGTGATCCGGTGTGACTGTGGTCAGGCGGTAGATACGCCCCATGTAGTGAAACATCAGGCGGTTTACGGCGTCTTTTACGGCCTTCGAGGGCGCTCCGGGGGTTTTCCCCACGGGCGGAAAGACGCTTGTGGGGGATATCTTTTTCGTATAATCCTTAATGTCTATCGTCTCGCCGAAGTTTACGTGTATTTCAACACCGGGGGAAAAGATGGAGCTTTCCACCTTCAACTCTTCGATGAGCTGGTCGGAAAGACTGACGCTCTCCAGATAATCGGCCAGTCGCTCCACCTGCCGGGACAGGCCGGTTTCGTCCACCCGCAGCGGATAGTAGGTGATATTCACCGGCACCAGGGTAACCTTCAGGTCCTCAAGCCGCTCCAGGTCGAAGATGTTTTCGAGACGGTGTTTTCGAGCAAACTCCTCGAACAGCTCCAGGGCCGCCCGCGCCCTGAGGGCAAGCACCGCCGCCCCGGTGTGGGGGGGACGATCCAGTTTGACGTCGCCGTCGTGGATGCGGAAGGTGTCCCCCTCCATCACGTTCTTGTCCTTGATCATCCGTCCCTCCGGGAAGATGATCCAGCACTCCCCGGAAAGGAGGCTCTTGACGGCAAGATCGTCGCGGTCCGCCAGCTTCAGCGGCACCGATCCGAGGCCCGCCATGAAATCCTTGGGAAACGCATCGAAAACGTACTGGGCCGTGAGGCTTCTGGTCAGGAGGCCCCTCCTGCTCAACATCACGTAGGGAAGCAGTATTGCCTCCATGCGAGTAAAGTGATTGCAGACAAAAATCGTTGAGCGATCCGGCACCTGTTCAATGCCCCTGGTGATGAGTTTCACCCGGGATATCCGGATGAGGGTGTCCACCAGAAAGCGCATGCGCGCCGCACTCGACCGGTTAAATTCCTTCAATTGAGGCATATTCTTCCTCGAGAATGTAAGCGCCGACATGAGGCATCATCCGTTCCCCCGCCCCCGCGCAACCTGTGGGAAATCCCGCCGACATACCGGATGAATGCAGAAAACACATCCGAAGAAAGGGGGGAATCGAACAATGGGTATTGCCGCGAAGGGAGTCCGCCCCTCTTGTGCTTTCATCGAGTATACTTGTTTTTTTATGTCTGTGCAACTCTTGGAATATTCCTCTGTCCATCCGGTCGTCACCGCCGCCAGCCCCCCGCTTCCGATGAGAAACGACAAGGAAAAAGGATGGGGAACGAACCGACAGGCTCGCTCATCGTTCATATTTTCTTTCCGTATGTGTCCTCCGCACTTTTTTATACACCGTATATAATTGTATGATATAATATTGGAATAGTTTTAAGCAGTGAGAAAGCAGGAGCGTTTCTCTTTTTTTGTCTCAAAAAACCTACAAGGAGGTTTGTATGAAGAAGCTTGCGGTATTCACCGCCTTGGTGATGCTGTTGACCGTCGGCGTGGCCTTCGGTCAGAGCGGCGAGTATGTGGACGTAGAAGTGCCCGAGTACGGCTACGCCTTCGAGCTGCCCAAGGAGTTCTCCCTGGAAGACAAAATTGACAAGACCACGACCTGGCTGTATCAGCCCGGCTCCGGCGGCGGCGCGGTGGGCGGCATGCTCAAGTCCAAGATCCCCGGTGTTGCCGGCGGCGGATTGGACAGCGCCCTGTCGATCTACGTAAACTGGGTTTGGATGCCCGACGTGTCCTCGAGCACGATGTTCAACGAAAACAAGAAGTCCGACCTCCAGAATATCAACTCTCCCGATCCCGATTATACCGACCTTATTGTACTGGACGGCTTTGAGGGCGGATCCGCCTACTGGTATAAAGAGGTGGACAAGGACGATCCCGAGGAAATCCACCGGTGGCACATCAAGATGTACGGCAACAAGAGCGCCTACGTCGTGGGACTGTGCGGCGTGTATCGCCAGTTCGAGGAGTGGGGCCCCATCTATGAAGAAGTGGTGCACAGCTTCCGCCTCATCCCCCTGGAGGGCACCGAGTAACCATCCGCGCAATTTTTTGCGTGATGCGGGCGGGGTCCCCTCCGGGGTCCCGCCCTTTTTTCTCGATCGAACCGAAAACCCATGAAAACGGCACATATTCAAAAAAAGACGAGCCTGGCACCCGCCGTGTTGCTCGCCGTCATGTTGACGGTGACGGCATCGGCGCTCCTTCCCGTGGCCGCTGCCGCCCAGGAGCTGGGAGACGTCGTTCACCTTGAGGGGGGGACGTTCCTGATGGGAAGTAACGGAGGCAAAGCCGACGCCGCCCCGGCCCACGAGGTGACGCTCTCTCCCTTCACGATGGACGCCCACGAGGTGACGGCCGCCGACTTCGCCCGGTTCCTGGACGACATCGGCACCATCGCCCTGGACGGGAACCCCCTGGTGGACCTGGGGGTTGCCAACGTGGAGGTGAAAAGCGGGAGGTTCTCACCGAACAAGGGCATGGCCGAATACCCGGCGGTGGGGGTGACGTGGTACGGGGCGCAGGCATACGCCGAGTGGGCGGGAAAGAAACTCCCCACCGAGGCCCAGTGGGAATACGCCGCCCGGGGGGGGATTCCCGACGCGGTCTATCCCTGGGGCGACGAGTTCGATGCGCTCCGAAGCAACCTGGCGGGCTCCTTCACCTCGATAACGCCCGTCATGAGCTATATCCCCAACGGCTTCGGGCTTTTCGACATGGCGGGAAACGTGATGGAGTGGACCCGGGATCGCTACGGGGAGGAATACTACGCCCGCTCGCCGAAAAGCGACCCCAAGGGGCCGATCAGGGGGGATGTGCGGACGGCCCGGGGCGGCGCGTGGGACAGCGCCCGTCCGACCACGGTTTACGACCGCACCCCGCTTCTCCCGGAGACGGCGCTTTCGAACCTCGGCTTTCGATGCGTGGAAAAGGAGTGAGGTGATTCTCCCGCTTTCTACACTTTCCATCATATACCTGAGTACTGCTGTCGATATTTCTCCACAGTCCCCCGTTGCAATTTCATCATCAAGAATCGGATAGTATTGCAGTCCGGACAATACAAGAATCCACCATCGGAAGGCATTTCAAAATTTTCAAGATCAAGATGGCGCCGAATGCGTCGGATGCCACCGCCCGATACCGGGATTTTTAAATTCCGATTGACATATACCTTCATAAGTAATATAAGATGTATCGAATTTTGTCGATAATACAACATATTTGAATATAATCAATCAGCAGATCTGACTTCATTTTAAACCGATCACAATGGAAAAACATGAAAGAATGTCTCAAAAAGATTCTTCCGGAATGTGTTCTGAATGTACTGAGAGTGATTCGGCGGAAAATCAAATATATATATACAATTGATGCAATAGTTGATGATCTCAATTCACTTCGATCGCATGTTTTGGATATAGAAGTCGAGCTCACACAATTGAAATCCGTCATTCAATACGAATCCGACATGCCCCTGCCGCCTCCAAAACATCTCCAGGTAAGAGTGGTTGGTGGATACGCACCAACCTTCATACAAAGCGGATTCAGAGTATGTAATCATATCAACGATGCCCTCAAAACCGTCGAGAAGGAGCTTACGGATTTCAATACAATTCTTGATTTTGGCTGCGGATGTGGTCGGGTAATCAGATGTTTGAAAATAGTCCATCCTTCATCTGATTTATATGGTACCGATATTGACAGTGAAGCAATAGAATGGCTCAGCGACAATTATTCCAAGTATGGAAGTTTCTCTGTTTCTCCACACATGCCGCCGACAGAATACCAGGATAATTTTTTTGATTTCATTTACGGAATAAGTGTATTCACTCATTTGCCGGAGGATATGCAGTGTGCGTGGTTGAACGAATTGAGAAGAATTACAAAGCGGAAGGGGTATCTCATTCTTACAACACACGGGGAAAAGCATTATGGGAAATGCGGCATGGAAACAACTGAAATCATGGCAAACAAGGGGTTCCTATACAGACAATTTGATAATTACGGAGAGAGAATACAATTACCAAGTTTCTACCAAAATACGTATCATTCGCATGACTACATCAGGAGAGAATGGGGAAAACTATTCGATGTCATTGATATCAAAGCAACAGGCATGGAAAATCACCAGGATGCTGTCTTGCTGCAAAATAAATAGGGAGGCATTAAAAACACGCACCTTCCGTACCGTGTCCACTCCCATGCCGTCCATTGGGGCGGCTTCCCCCTTTTCAGAGACAGGTTCCGATATCTCCTTTTTTCTCTTCTATTTTTCGACGGTTTCTATAGACCGCATTTTTCTTTCCCGGAGACGGCGCGTGACGACCTCGGCTTTCGGTGCGTGGGAGGGGAGTGATTTTTCGAGGGTGAGTGAGTTTTATATGGTGTCTGATTTTTATTTGTCAGGCGGGAGAGTGCCGCCGAACCGCGCGGCGACCTCGATTCAATCCAGTTTCCCCAGGCAGTCCTTCCAGGTATCCGCTTTTTCAATGAAGGCGGGATACCCCTCGCTCCTGATAAAATCGAGAAACTCAAGGCTCCTCCTCAGCTTGTAGTCCGTGAACCTGCCCCGGATCAACCCGCACGTGGGAAAATCCGCACAATCGGCGCAGATCTCGAATTTGTTATCCCTGAAACAGCATAATTTTATCTTGCACTTTGCCCGGACGATGTCCCGCTCCCCGGTGTCATACCCCAGCTTACAGCCCCGGCACTGCCCGTCCGTATATACCTTGCACGTCCTGCAGTAAAACCCACAGCAGGCGATGTATGTTATTGGTTTTTCAAGATTTATATTTTCAGAAATTTTCATCTTTAAGCATTGTATTTTTTATATATACTATTCTTACGCTATGATATCGTATGCTAAATAGATTTTATGCCATTCACTCTATGGAGTTTATAATGATTCAAGAAGAATATTTCAAGTCTTTATTTGAAAAATATATTAGAGCATTTGAACCTACGAAAGTAAAAGATTTGTTGATGGATTATTTGGACAGACCAGATATAGTTTGTCAAAGTAATTATGGGGTTTGGGCAAAATATACGAGATTCTTTCGTAATCAACTATTAGAGAATTTTGAATATCAAACTTGTATTGATTTCCACGAAGAGCTTCTTGATTTCTTTAAAAAAGTATTAGAACCAAAATACGGTCATATACATAAAGGGGAAATCCTATGGCAATTAGGCTCTCTTTGGGGTCCTATTGATATTAATAAGTCGAAGGAATACTTGCTTGAAGCAAAAAAGGATAATGAAATACTCGAAAAAATTAGGGATGACCATCCCAGTAAAGGTACTTCAACATATACAAAATTATGTATTATAGACAGGATTGAAGAAGGTATTCATTTTACTACAGAAGATGAAAAAAGGAAATTTTTTGGTGCCTTGTTCACACCTGCCTTTAATGCAGCTATTTATAGAGCAGTTGTTAATCCTGAAAAAGTTAAAGAAAGAATCAAAACCTTGATAAATAGTAATGATGCACTAATAGATTTCAATATTATAGACATTTACGATGAATTATCCATTTCAAATGGAAATGATTTGAAAATTTCAACAGTAACATTGACTGGAATACTTCTGGAAAGTATAGTTATGGCCTTACTAAAATATAAATATGAGAAAGATGTATTGGAGACAAAAATTGCCAACAAAAAAACAAAAAAAGTTAAACTCGAGGAAGCTAAGTTTAAGGATCTTTTAGAGAATATATATACATATGAATCACTTAATGATTCAATAAAAGTCACATTCGATACTATTAGAGTTTTTCGGAACAGGTTACATCCAGGAAGAGAATGGAGAGAAGAATACAAATTAACCAAAAGAGTTGCCCGAACACTAAAGAATATATTCGATCTAGCTCTACATGAATGGGCAAATTCCTAAAATACTTTTCTGTATTTTCAAAAAACGAAAGCGGGACGCCTTCACGACGCCCCGCTTTTCGGTTACCTTATTTTCTAAAATACTTGCTACACCATCCCCGGCTTGAGGTTAAACCGCTGGCGCAGGCTCTCCAGCTCCGCGGCCAGCTCCGGCGCCAGCAGATCGCCTTCGGCGGTGCCGATGAGGTTGTTCATCTCTCGGGGATCGTTCTCCAGGTCATACAGCTCCGGATCCCGGCACGCCTCCCATTCGACGTACTTGTGCTTTTCGGTCCTTACCGCCTTGTGGGGCGGCACCCGCCCGCCGAAGGGGAAATCGCGGAACAATTCGTAGGCGAAGGACTCCCTCCCCTGTGCTTTCGCCGAGCGCAGGATGGGCGCAAAGCTCTCCCCCTGCACCGAATCCGGAATCGGTATCCCGGCGAGCTCCAACAGCGACGGCGACAGATCCAGGTTCAGCACCATCTGCTCCGCCCGGCGGCCCGGATCGGGGATGATCCCCGGCGCCCGGACGACGTAGGGGATGCGGATGGATTCCTCGTAGGAGCAGTGCTTGGCGATAAGCCTGTGCTCTCCGAAGATGTAGCCGTTGTCCCCGGCGTAGACGATGACGGTGTTGTCAAGCTGACCGGTCTCCTCCAGCGTCGAAAGCAGCCGCCCAAGCTCCTCGTCCACCGATTCCAGGCACTCGCAGTATCTCCGGTAGCGGGTGTGCATGTCGTCCATGCCGCCCTCGATGAAGTTGTTACCGGTCATGGTGTTGTACTTGTCCCCCTCCGGGGCCAGGAACGAGAGATCCGCGTCCTCGTATTTTCCCTTGAGGTGTTCCGGCGGCCGCCAGTCGTGATGGACCGCCTTGTGGGAGAGGTACATGCAGAACGGCGTCCCCGCGTTCTCCTTCACGAAGTCGATTGCGTAGTCGGTGAGATCCGTGGTGATGTAGGGGTTCCGCGGCTCCGTCACCAGCTCGTAGTTCTTGTAGATGGGGCAGTTCCAGTAGTCCCCCTGGCCGTCCTTTCGGGTAAAGGAGATGAAGAGGTCCACCCCCGGCAGCTCCGGCAGTCCCGTGCCGGTGCCGGGCATGTGCCACTTGCCGATGAAGGCGGTGGCGTATCCCGCCTCCTTGAAGTGCTGGAGGTAGGTGATGTTCGTTTCCGGGTCCCACCGGCTGAAGTTGTTGACCACCCCGTGGGTTGATGCGTACTGCCCGGTCAGAAAACTCGCCCGGCTGGGGCTGCAGAGCGATGTAGTCACGAAGGCGTTTTCGAACAAGACCCCCTCATTCGCCAGGCGGTCCATATTCGGCGTCTGGATGAAGGGATGGCCCATCGCGCCCATGACGTCCCAGCGGTGATCGTCGGTGAGGATGAAGATCACGTTGGGTTTTTTGGATCCCTGGGCGAAGAGATTTTCCGAGAATCCCAGGCCGGAGGCCCCCGCCAGTGCCGCGGCACCGCCCATCAGCTTCAGGGCGTCCCGCCGGGTGATAGATGTATCAAACAATCCGTTTTCGTTCTTTTTCCGTGTCATGTGATGCCTCCCGCTACTGGTTGAGGAAATGGGTGGCGTAATGGTGCACCACCAGGTACACCCACTCCTGCCCCCGAATCAGGCCGATATAGGTGCCGGCCAAACCCAGCACCAGGGTGATGATGATCCCCACCGGGAGCACCCGGGGCGGATCCTCCGGCTCGATCCTTCTGTGAATGAAGCGGCTGATGATCTCCATGACCGAAAAGAGAAACAGCGTCACGCAGATGATGCCGAAGAACCAGGGCAGAAAGAGAAAATAGATCAGCTCCACCCCGCTGAACTGACAGGTCACCATCAGCTCGTTCTTGATAATCCAGAGTATCGGGTTGGCGAAGGCTATGATGACCCGCTCGATCTGCAAAGCGCCCCGAAAATACGAGAGCGGCACGCCGAGGATCGGCGAAAACCAGATCGATAAGAACAGCACCAGCCCGAAGACGTTGACCAGGAATGTCCTGAGGGGACTTGGCGCAAGGTGGGCGGCGCCGTGATAGATGAGGCCTGAAACCACCATCAGGCCCACCACCACCAGAAGCGGCACGATGAAGCTCTGAAAAAAGCCTTTTCTGTAATACATGAAACTCACTCCTTGTCTCGTTTCGTGTGTGTTGTCGTGCGGAATTATATCACACTCTTTGGCAGCATTTCCAATATGATTTTTCATACAGGCCTTCGAAAACGTCCGGGACACCCCTTCAGTGAAAACGTCCCGACCGCTCCCGACACACACACCGGCCCTCAAAACCACCCGTTTCTCTTGAACCATTTCACCATCATGAGAAACATGAACAACATCAATGCCAGCGCTGCGGGATATCCGTATCTCCAGCCCAACTCCGGCATGTATTTAAAATTCATTCCGTAGATACCGGCGACGAACGTCAGGGGGATGAAGATCGTGGCGATGATCGTCAGCACCTTCATGACCTCGTTCATCCGGTTGCTCACCATCGAGAGGTGCAAATCCAGTATCGAGCTCAATACATCCCGAACGCTCTCGACCATTTCGACCACCCGGATGGTGTGATCAAACACGTCCCTCAGATACACCACGGTATCCGCCTCGATTAACGGTGCGGGATTTTCCACCAGGCGGTGTATCACCTCCCGAAAGGGCCAGACGGAGCGCCGAAGCTCGATGATACGCCGGCGCATGTCGTGAAGCTCGCCCAGGATTTCCTTGTTTTCACCGGTCAGCACCTCGTCCTCCAGCTCCTCCAGGCGATCCCCGATGTGCTCCAGCACCACGAAATAGGCGTCCACCATCGCGTCCACCAAGGCATAGGCCAGGTAATCCGCCCCCATGGATCGTATTCTCCCCCCCCCCTTTCGAATGCGATCCCGCACATTCTCGAACACATCTCCGTCCCGCTCCTGAAACGAGATCACCTTTCCCTCCATGAGCACCAGGCTGACCTGTTCCCGGACGATCTTTTCTCCCCCGTCGGGGATGAACAGCATATGCATGACGATAAAGAGAAGGTGATCGTATTCTTCCACCTTCGGCCGCTGGTTGGTGTTCATGATGTCCTCGATGGTCAAGGGATGCAGGCCCTGGGCCGCTCCAATTTGTGAGAGGACCGCCTCATCGTGAACACCCACCACATCGATCCAGGTCGTCTCGGGCCGGTCCAGCTCGCCAAGCGCCTCCTCCACCGAGATTCCCTCCCGTTCCCTGAAGGCGTCTTTGTCATACGACATGGCGCGCAGTGTGACCGTGCCGACCTTTCGCTCCCCCACATGGAGCGGCGTTCCCGGCGGCAGCCCGGCCTTCCTCGACTCCCGTATTCTGAAAAGATCAATCACGAAACGCTCCCTCCTCAGATGTCACCGACGATGCCCGTTATACAGGCCTTACGACTATATCATATCAGGGGTGTCTCGTACACCTTTTGACACACATACCGCACGCCGCCCCCGACGCACGTTTTATGTTCTTATCCCCCGATCCGATGCGGTCATGTTAATCCATTGGTCCGAATTCCTGTGGTATCGCCAATTTCCCGTATCAGCACCCGCACCGAACGGGCCTCGTCTTCGCCCCTCGTCCCGCCGGTTCGCCTTTTTATCTTGACAAACGACGCTCAAGTGTATAGACTCCTTGATTGACAAGTCAATCTATTCAATCACTGTTATCCATTCAAATAAGGAGTCGTGAACGCGCGATAGAGCGATCCGTCCAAGCAGACGCCGCACTCAACAATCGCCCCCGCTACGTCAACTGTCATGAGTCAAAACAAAACATCAGAGAACAAACGCAAAACACAGACCCGCCAGAACAACGACGTGAACCAACAGGACAAGACCCAGGTCATCCTTGATGCGGCGATACGGGTATTCGCCAGAAAGGGCTATTACGGCGCGCGGGTATCGGACATCGCCAACGAGGCGGGCATCGCCTACGGACTGGTATACCATTATTTCAAGAACAAAGAGGACCTGCTGCTCTCCATTTTCAGAACCAGGTGGGACCAGTTTTTGGACGCCATCCGCTCGATTATGGAAACCGGGACAGATCCGGCGGAAATGATCAGAAAGGTCATCTCCTTTCTCTTTCACTCCTATAAAAACAACCCGGCCATGATCGAAGTGATGATCATGGACGTCACAAAGAGCACGCGGTTTCTCAACGATGAAAACATCAGTCATTTCCTTGAGGCCTTCAGCCTCATCACACAAATCGTCGATCTCGGCAAGGATTCGAACATATTCAAACCGGATATCGACAGCACCATGACGGCCTACACGATCTACGGATCGGTGGAGCGTATGATGCTGCTTTGGATATTGAGAGATCAGAAGAGTATCACCATTGAGGAGGCGAAAAGCGCCTCCAACATGGTATCAACGATACTTCTCAACGGTATGATCCGATAAGATTGTTCACACGCATATTTCGAGCTGCTGGCAGCACTATAAGGAGGAAAACATGGATTTCGCGTTTACCGACGAGCAACTGGCCTTCAGGGAACAGGTGCTCAAGTTTTCCCAGAACGAAATAGCCCCCCTGGCTGAAGAATTTGATGAGAAGGGGGAATTCTGCTGGGAGGCCTGGAAAAAGATGGGAGAGTTCGGTCTCTTGGGCCTTCACTTCCCCGAGGAATATGGCGGCGCCAATGCCGATGTGGTTACCTCGTGTATGGCGGCCGAAGCGCTGTCTGAGGGAGGCGCCGACGGCGGTTTGACCCTCTCCTGGGGCGCCCATACCTATCTTTCCGCCGATACCATCTATCAGCACGGCACGCCCGCACAGAAAGAGAAATACGTTCCCAAAATGGCCACCGGCGAATGGGTGGGCTGCATGGCCCTGACCGAGCCGAACGCCGGCTCCGACGCCGCGTCTGTCGCCACCACCGCCGTCAAGAAGGGAGATCGATACATCCTGAACGGATCCAAGATGTTCATCACCAACGGCCCCATCGCGGACGTCTGCGTTGTGTACGCCTCCACCGACAAGGAAAAGCGGCACATGGGCATCTCCGCCTTCATCGTCGAAAAGGACTTCAAGGGATTCGGCGTCAGCAAAACCCTCAAGAAAATGGGCGTGAAGACTTCCTCCACTGCGGAGCTCTACTTCGACGACTGCGAGGTGCCCGAGGAAAACGTCCTGGGCGAAATCAACAACGGCTTCCCCATGGCGCTTCAGACCCTGGAGTGGGACCGCTCGGCGCTGCTTGCTCCCTTCGTCGGCGGGATGGAGTATGTCCTGAAGCTCTGCACCCAGTATTCAAAAGACCGGGAGCAGTTCGGCCGCCCCATCGCCAAGTTTCAGGCAATCCAGCAGAAGCTCGCAGATATCAAGTGCTTTGTCGAGGCGTCGCGGCTCCTTGTCTATAAAGTCGCCTGGAGCAAGGACCAGGGGAAAGCCCTGAACCACATGGAGGCCGCAGTGGCGAAGCTCTTTGTGGGGGACTGGGGCATGCCTGCGGTATCCGAGGCGGTTCAGATCCACGGCGGGTACGGCTACATGCACGAATACCCGGTGGAGCGGGTATTTCGGGATACGAAACTGGCCCAGATCGGCGGCGGTACCTCGGAAATCCAGCGTATGATCATTTCCAGGCTACTGTTGTCGTAAGGAGGAGACGAAGAATGGATTATTCTCTCAATGATGAACAATTGGCATTGCAGGAATCATTCCGAAAATTCTGCGATAATGAAATAAAACCGAACGCCGATAAACTTGACAAGGCCGACCACGCCGAGGCCGACACAATCATGAAGCAGAACTTCAAGAAGCTTGCCGAGTTCGGATACACCGGTATGTGTCACGAAGAGAAGTACGGCGGCAGCGGTAAGGATCTGATAACCCAGTGCGTGGCCCAGGAGGAGCTGGCCAGGGTATGCGCCGCCACCTTTCTCTCCGTGGGCGGAAGCCTGGGCCTGTGCGGTCTTCCCATCGCTCATTTCGGCACCGATGCTCAAAAAAAGAAATACCTCCCGAAGCTCATCTCCACGGATATGATCGGCGCCTTCGGACTAACGGAACCCGAGGCCGGGTCGGACGCCATAAGCATCAAGACCACCGCCCGGAAAAAGGGCGACCGCTACATCCTCAACGGCTCGAAAACCTTCATCAGCAACGGCCCCATCGCCGACATCGCCGTGGTCATGGCCGTAACCGGGAAACCGGACGAGAAGGGACGCAACGTCAGCTCCTTCATCGTGGAAAAGGGGATGAAAGGCTTTTCCGCCGGAAAACACCTGGACAAGATGGGGTATCGGGGCGCCGCCACATCCGAGCTCTTCTTCGATGACTGCGAAGTCCCCGCCGAAAACCTTTTGGGCGTTGAAAACGAGGGCTTCATCCAGGCAATGAAGACCCTGGAATACGGGCGCATCGGCATGGCGGTGGTGGCCCTGGGCATCGCCGTCGCCTGTATGGAGGAGTCGATCAAATACGCCAAGGAGCGCCAGCAGTTCGGAAAGCCCATCGGCAAATTTCAGATGGTCGGATTCAGGTTGTCCGACATGAAGGTGTTAACCGATGTATCCCGCCTGCTGATCTACAAGGCCGCATGGCTCAAGGATAAGAACGATCCTGAAGCGGCCACAATGGCCTCCATCGCAAAGCTCACCGCTTCGGAAGCCTCGACGAAGATATCGAGCTGGGCGGTTCAGGTCCACGGCGGCTACGGCTATATGACCGAATATCCGGTGGAGCGGCTCTATCGGGACGCGAAGCTGGGGGAAATCGGCGAGGGGACATCGGAGATTCAGCGGGTGCTCATCGCCCGAGATGTTCTCGCGAAGTATTAAAAACACCTGAAAATAAACACTTTTCAGAAAAAGCGGGCGAACAGCCCGCTTTTTCCGTTACCACACCCGCCGTTTATTATATAATACCCTCGGCCGCCACTGCCCAATCGAAGTCAATAACGTCCCGATATTGGCGACACACAGGATCATATATCATCGTGACATGATAATACGATTCATTTCAAGGTGGAATACCCACTGAAATATTGATCTCAGCCGTGTATCACACCAAACCATATGAGGGAGACAACGGCATTCAGTTTGAGGACGTCGGAAGGTGGATGAGAGAAGATAAAAACCGACCTCCCTACATCTTACACACCATGAAAGAGTGGAAATAGATGGATACTGAAAAAGGAAACCATTCGTCGAACGATATACATGACGATTCACAATCGAACGATACGGTTCCATCCCCCCTTCCCGTCCGCCTGATTTCTGCGGGTGCCTTTACGCTGCTCGCCATCGTTGCCCTGGTGCTGCCGGTGTCGCCGTCGGTGTATGTAAAGCTGGCTTTCAGCCTCGTTTTGCTGGCCGGGTGCCTCGTCTTTCTCACGGGAGCGTCACGGCTTCTCGCCCCGGCGGTCTTTCTCACCCTGGCCTACATCGTGCGCTGCCTCCCCTTCTATTCACTCTTTTTGATGCTGGCGGCGCCTCTGGCGATCTATGGGCTTCTGGTTCTGTGGCTGCCGGCGCTTCATCCCGGCCGCCGGGGATTCACCATGGGACGCATCGAAAAAGGACCCCTCCTCATAACGGTCGTCGGCACGGTGCTGAGCGTTACGGGCCTGGTGGTATGGTATATCACGGGGGATGTTGATTTCAGTGGATTTACCGATGCTTTCAGCGATCGGGCCACCTTCGTCGTCATCCTTGGGGGGCTGTTATTCTCCGTCGTGAACATTCCCGTCTCAGAAACCGTGTTTCGGGGCGTGATGTGGCAGGGCATCGAGGAGTGCGTCCACTCGGCCCTCCCGGTGGTGGTCATCCAGGGGCTGCTCTACGGCGCGGCCCACTACTGGGGCGCTATACCCAACGGCTGGGAGGGGGCGATCCTCTCAGGAATATACGGGCTGTTTCTCGGGGTCGTCAGGCATACTTCAAAAGGGCTCCTGCTCCCGATGATCTCCCATCTGTGCATCGATATCGGTATCCTCGTGCTCGTCCTCCACTCCCTGGAGCGCTTGTAACGGCAATAATAAAGGGACACAGGCCCGATCGGATCTGACCCGCCCCATCGAGCGGCCCCGCCCGGGAGCAAAACACCGCCTCGTGTGATCCCCGTTCCGGCCGATCTCCATCACCGCATCCAAACGAACATCGCTTCGAAACAAGAGAACCGCCCTCCCTTCACCTCCTCATCTGACCGATCCCCGTGATATATTCCGATATGATACAAAAGAAACCCCACAACCGTCAGGTATTGTGATATCATGCCTCCGATGACGGATAGCGAGACGACAACCGAAACACACAGCGGCCGTGAAACGGCGATCGGGCTTGCGGCGTTCATCTGTGCCGCCGCGGCCGGGCTGCTCCTCCCGACCCAGGGCCTCATGTCGACGATAAGCCTCGTGCTGCTGTTTCTATCCGGGTGGATGATCCTCCAGCTCGACATGCCCGCACCAGCCACATACGTCCTGTTTTTCATCCTCGCCCATCTCACCCGCATCCTCCCCTTTTATTCCCTGGGCCTGATGCTGTTTTTCCCCCTGCTCGTTTTTATCACGATATGTCTCGTCTTTGAGCCTCTGCGGTCGGGATCCCTGTGGCTTCGTCGGGGGCGCATCACCCCACGGGGTATCGCCGTCGGGGGTGTAATCATCGCCGTCAGCTGCGTCTCCCTGGTCCTCTGGTACCGTCTCTGCAACCCGGACATCTCCGAGTTCACAGCATTCCTCCCTCCCTCCTCGGGCATCGCGCTCCTTGCCACAGGCCTCGCCTTTTCGCTGGTGAATGCCCTGACAGAAGAGTGCATCTACCGGGGTATCCTGTGGGAGGGTCTTCACGCCGTCACCCACCGCTGGCAGACGGCACTGATCGTCCAGGCCTTGATATTCGGCGTCGCCCACTGGTGGGGCGTGCCGAACGGTATCGTGGGGATTATCCTGGGGATCGTCTACGGCCTGATGATGGGATTTGTTCGATACGTCGCCGGCGGTCTCCTGCTTCCGATCGCGGTGCACATCTTCGCGGACCTCGTCGTCTTCGCCCTGCTCCTTGACACGGCGGGACGCCTCGGGTGAGGATTTTTTTTACAGAATCACTGTTTTCAGAAGCAGAATGAAGCCGATGCCGCCCACGACCGTGACGACGAGGTTTCTCGTCACCGCCGCCAACCCCGCCGTCAGAAAACCGGCCAAGAAGTAGGGATTATTCCAGGTGGGAGAGAATGTTCCACCGGGAGCCGCCACCAGCGGGATGGTGATGGAGGTGAGCACCGCCACCGGCACGAACCTGAGGCATCGCTTCACAAAGGGCGAGAGCTTTTCATCATCCAGAAAGACGATAAACAGCACCCGGGTCAGGTATGTCACCGCCCCCATGCCTAAAAGCGTCAGGAGAATCTCAATCCGCATCGTGTGTCACCAACGCCCCGGTAACCGCCCCGAGGACCGATCCCAGGAGGATATACCAGTTCCCGGGGATAAACAGAAAAAAGAACACCGAAAACATCGCGGACCAGAGAACCACCACGATCTCCGGCTTTCCCTTGATCTGGGGTATCATCAGCCCGATAAACGCCGCGGCCACGGCGAAATCGAGCCCGAGCCTTGTAGGGTCGCCCAGGAGGTTTCCGAACACGGCGCCCACAAGCGTCGAGACGAGCCATGATGTGCCGCCGACGATGCCGCAGCCGATCAGGTAGTCCCGAACCGAGTCGGTCCGATCGGTATCCCAGACGGCGGAGGCCAGGGCAAATGTCTCATCGACGAGAAAATACGAGGCGATGAGCCGAGGGAACACCTCCGGTTCTTTCATCCTGCCGGAGATCGCCGCACCCATGATGAAGTGGCGGATATTGACGACGAAGACGGTCCCGATGATCATCCAGGGGCTGACGCCCGCGGCGAACATGGGCAAAGAGATAAACTGGGAGGCACCCGCCAGCACGATAAGGCTCGAGAGCAGCGCCTCGAGCGCCGTCAGACCGCTCTTGACGGCCAGAACGCCGTACACCAGCCCGAAGGGAAAGACCGACACCATGATGGGAAGGGCGTCGATCATCCCCTTTCGTATTTCGGATCGCTGAAACGTCATTGCTACCAACCGCTTCCCACAGGCAACGAGCGCCAAAAGCTGCGATTATAATACAACTCACTTTCCGGCACAACAGTAAAACGCTTGCGAAAGGCGAAAGACATATGATAAAAAGTATATATTAAAATCCATATATTTCCATTGCTGAGAAGGAGGAGATCATGACCATCGGTAATATTGTTGCTCGAAATGCTGTCCGATATCCTGACAAGGAGGCCCTTATATTCGAAGACACCCGCTTGACCTGGAAGGACCTCAACGACCGGGTCAACCGACTGGCTGATGCCTTCCTTTCACTGGGGCTCAAGAAGGGAGACAAGGTGGCCATGCTCTCCGAGAACGTCCCGGCGATGGTGGAGACGAATTACGCCCTGGCCAAGATAGGTGTGGTATACTTTCCGGTGAAAACACGGCTCCTGGCCCCGGACATCGCCCATCTCATCGACCTG
The DNA here is from genome assembly GCA_016931225.1 of Candidatus Zymogenaceae bacterium. Lineage (NCBI taxonomy): Bacteria > Deltaproteobacteria > Candidatus Zymogeniales > Candidatus Zymogenaceae > Candidatus Zymogenaceae bacterium. The sequence goes on along the minus strand of JAFGFE010000025.1, from coordinate 34,999 downwards.
TCCGATGCAAAGGCGCTGCTGTTTCATCATGATTTCACGGAGATGGTCAAGGGGTTCAAGGAGCAACTGGGAAAGGTTGACACCTACATCCAGATCGGCGGTAAAAAGGCGAATTTCGCCGCCGATTACGAGAAGTTCCTCAAAAAGGGAAAACCCAAAGAACCCAACGTCGACGTGCTCCCGGACGATCTGTATATATTTCTCTGCACCGGGGGGACCACCGGTACGAGCAAGCTGGCAATGCTCACCCACGCCAACTCCCTGTGGGCGGTCTACACCACCATCGAAGCCCTAAAAATCACCAGCGACGATACCGGCCTTCAGGTATTGCCGCTGTTTCATGTCATCATAAATAACTGTCTCAACTCCCTCATGGCCGCAGGGGCCAAGGTGGTCCTCCAACACCGGTTTGACCCGGTTCAGTACATGAAAAACCTCTCAGAAGAAAAGGTGACGGTGGCGATGGTGGTGCCGCCCTTTCTCTTTAACTGGATAATGGGCGTGCCCGAGGCAATCGTCTATGACGTCACCCACGTCAAGACGTTCGTCACCGCCGCGGCCACATTCCCCAACGATTTAAAATTGGAAGTGCAGAAATACATGCCCAAGGCCTCCCTCTTCTACTCCTACGGCCTGACCGAATCCAGCGGCGGCAACGCCACGGTCCTCCCCACCGATCACATGTTCGACAAAGAGGGATCCATCGGTGTCGTCAATACTGTGCTTGACTACCGTATCGTGGACGACGGCGGGAACGACGTGAAAACGGGTCAACCGGGAGAGCTGATTCTTCGGGGTCCGTCGGTGATCTCCGGCTATTACAAGCGGGACGACGAGACGAAGGAGACGTTCAAAGACGGCTGGCTCCATACGGGCGATATTGTCCGGCAGGACAAGGATCAATTTATCTACTTCGTGGATCGGCGCAAGGATATGATCAAGACCGGCGGGGAGAACGTTTTCGCGAAAGAGGTGGAAGACGCCCTCATCTCTCACCCACAGGTACAGGAGGCGGCGGTATTCGGCCTGCCGGACGAAACGTGGGGAGAAAAAATCCATGCCGCCGTGGTTCGCCATCCCGGAGAGAAAGTGACGGAAGACGAGCTGATGGCGTACGCCAAGGAAAAGCTCCCGGGCTACAAGCGGCCCAAGGTGATCTACTTTTTGGATGTTCTCCCCAGGAACCCCAGCGGCAAGGTGATGAAATACAGGATGAAGGAAGAATACGACGGGTGATGCGGGATACGACGTCGTTTGAACGATGCCTGTGCGCGACTATATAAAATGAAAGAGTGCGGCGGCCGATGTGCCGCCGCATCCTTTTGTATACGTATCATTCCCCTTATCAAGATATGTTACGATTCCTCCTGAAGCCGCTCTTCCTCCTGCTCCTCCAAGAGATGGAGCTCCGCGTCCAGCCTTCTGGTCAGCTCACCCGCGGCCTCCTCGGAGATCATCCCCTGAAGGACAAGAGTCTTCAGGGTATCCTTCTGAACGATCAAGAGATGTCTCCTGGCGGCGTACGCCTCTTCATAGCGGAGCAGCTCCCTCTCCAGGTGCAGGTCGGAGATGTTTTTCTCGTAGACATCCATGCGCTTTTTATAGTCTTTGTATACCAACCCGTAGTTCTCCTGAGAGATGGTACGTCGCTCCCTCATCTTTTCCAGCTCCTCCATGGCCCGGCTGACGGCCATGAGCCCGCCCCGCATCCGCTCATAAGTACGCCGCTCCTCGGACACAAGACCGATGCCCAGCCAGTTCAACAGGGGCTTCATGCTCATACCCTGGCCGATCAGCGTCAAAAACACCACCCCGAAGGTCATGGAGAGAATCAGCTCCCGGTGTGGGAAGTCCTTCGGCAAGGACAACACCAGAACCATCGAGATTGACCCGCGGATACCCCCCCACACCAGCACCCACCCCCACCTCGGGGTGATATCGCTCCCCAGGCGGTTGACCAGGGGCCGGGACAGGAAGACGACCGTCATCCTGGAGAGCAGTACCGCCCCCCAGGCGATGAGTATCGGCACGATATGCTCCACCAGGTGGGCCACCGACAGCTCGATGCCGATGAGTATAAACACCATCGAGTTGACCACGAAGACCACGTACTCCCAGAAAGACGACACCGCAAGCTTCGTGGTGGGGGACATGCCGTAGCGGGTGCCGAAGTTTCCGCTCATCATCCCCGCCACGACCACGGCGATAACGCCGGAAAAGTGCATGTCGAAGATGTGCACGGACTCCGCCACCAGGTAGGAGCCGTAGGCGAGGATGGTGGTGAGGGTGATCTCGATGAGGTGATCGTCCACCTGGGCGGTGAGGACGCTCAGGGCGAATCCGAGGATCGCCCCCACGGCGATGCCCCCGGTCACCACGAAGAGGAACTGGACCAGGCCGTCGGTCAGGGTGAGCTCCCCGCCCTGGAGCGCCGCCAGTGCGATCGAAAAGATGACCACCGCCGTGCCGTCGTTGAAGAGGCTCTCCCCCTCGATGATGACGGTGAACTTCTTGCTGATGCCCAGCTTTTTGAATATGGCGAGCACGCTGATGGGGTCCGTGGCGGAGATGAGGGAGCCGAAAAGGAGTGCGTATCCGATGGTGAACGTCAGCTCGCTTTTGGTCATCTCTATGCCGAGGGCGACGATCCCTCCGACGATGAACATGGTCAAGAGCACTCCCGGCACCGCCAGGATGACGATGGCCCAGGCGTTCCTGAGAAAGTCGTCGATATCCAAATGAAACGCCGCCTCGAAAAGGAGCGCGGGCAAGAGGAGAAAGAAGAGGAGATCGGGCGTCAGGTGAATGCCGCCGATGATGTCGAAAAACCCGAGCACCAGCCCCACCACCACCAGGGCCACCGTATAGGGGAGCTTGATCTTCCGGACGACCATCGCCACCGAAGTGACAATGATCAACAGCCAGATCACCTTTATCTCAAGAAGCACTTCCACGGGATACGTCCCATTTTTGAAAATCGATTTTTTGAATTTTATCGGATAGAGGACGATGTGTCAATAGAACGTTAGCCCGAAAACGGCATAACCGCCGCAGATAAAAAACCCGGATGCGATCCGGGTTTTTTTATGAACGATTTCACAGGGGAAGATTACAGGTAGGTGTCAAACAGCTCTACAGGGCCTCCATTGCCTCTTTCAAATCCCCCAGGTCCGGGCGCTCGTTGATGTCGTGCACGTCGATATACCGAATGATCCCCTCGGTATCGATGAGAAACAGCGCCCGCTCGCTGGTTCCGTCACGTCTCAGCACCCCGTACGTCTCCGCCACCTCCCCGTGGGGCCAGAAGTCCGACACCACATCGAACCATACCTCCCCCATCTCCTGGGTCCAAGCGAAGAGGGTGGGGATGTTATCGACGGTGATGCCGATGAGCACCGCGTTGTGCTCCCTGAAAAGATCAACGGCAAGCACATATCCCGGCCACTGGTCCGAGCAGACCGGCGTCCATGCCGCGGGGACGAAGGAAAGAACCACGTTTTTCTTTCCCCGGTAGTCACCGAGGGTAACATCGCTCCCCGCAATGGACGGGAGCGTAAAATCCGGCGCCTCGTCCCCCACCGCCACCTTCAGAACGCTGTCGGTTGCCGGGAGAACACCCGGGTCATATATATATTCCTCAAGCTCCGCCCCGGCGCCGGATGCCGCCGACACAACTACGAACACCGCCGCCGCCAAAAGTGACACAACGGACCGTATAATCACATCAAGTTTCATCGTGCTTCCTTTTCGCAGAAATCTGTTTTGTCTTTTAAAAATCCACTGCACCCGGTCGGAAAAAACGATCGCTACCGGTCGACGAGATGAGATTTGAGCACCTCGAGAAAATCGGCAGTATCTTCGATTTTTCCCACCTGGGTGAAGAGAACAATCATCTCTCCGGAACCATCCCGGGCCACCAGCATATATGTAGGTGTACCGCGAATGCCCGCATCATTCATGAAGGCCCCCGTTTTGTCCGAGAACATCGGGAACGGGATATCGTACTCATCCCGGAAATAATCGACCTCGTAGTCGCTGTTCTTGATACCCACGCCGATGAATTTCAACGATCCGGACAGCTCCTCGTCCGCCTCGATCAGCCCATACAGAATGACCGTATCCGGGGCGTCCGCCTGGCAGTGGGGACAATACATGGAAAAATATTCTATGAGGACCGCGTCGGCATCTATATCCCTGATGGGAAAGGGGTCGTCTCCGGTCACCCCGAGGTAGCGTCCGTCCTGCTTATCGGGAGCGGGAAGGAGCGTGCCCGGCAACGTGTCGCCCGCAGACAGGAGTTCGGCACACACCGCTGGATGCGCCAGGAGAATCGAAAGCCCTATGATCGCCGCTGCTATTATATATGTCTTACCGTTCATACCCACCCCACTTAATTATCGTTGTAAAGAGATGCGTGACGACTCAGGCACCGTCCAGCCCGCCGTGTTCTTGTTCCCGAAACCAGATCTCGGGATCCGTGAGATACAGCTTCATGTCTCCAAGGATTTTATAATGTGACCGCTCCTCGGCGACCATCTCCTCGATGAACTCCCGCTCCAGCGTCTCGACCGCGTCCGACAGATGCTCCCGGTAGAACGCCACCGCGTTTTGTTCAAAATCAAGTCCGACATCCAGTGCTTCGATATCGGACGTGTCAGCCGTAATGTCCGTTCCGTGACGCTTCGCAAGTTCCGTAAAGAACTCTTCCAGATCCCCGTGATCCGGCTTGATCACCTTCCACTCCGACGTCCAGTCCTCATTCTGTTCGAGATGTGCATAGATCTTCATGATCCGATCCATGTGGACCCGCTCTTCCTCCTTGAGCATCTGGAATATCTCTTTTCCCACTTGGTTCGAACAGGTTTTAATGGCGTCTTCATAAAACGCCATGCCCTTTCGTTCCATGTCCAGAGCCTTGTTGAGCATGGTGAGCGCCCTCTCGGCTTTTTTCGCCATCGAATCACACTCCTTTCACGTCGCCGGGGGGGGGGAATCCCCCCGTCCGGCGATACTTATGTTATTTCAACGATATCTCAACGCTTATGCTTCCTCCCCTGCAGCTGCGGGCCATGTGGGAGTTCGCTGGCCCAGCTCATTGTTCATCATGAAGAGGGCGCCGGGGGCGTCTTTGATCATCTTGAGCTTGCCGAGGATCCGATCGGCGGCGTCTTCCTCCTCCACCTGCTCGTCCACGTACCAGGTCAGGAAGGATTCGGTCGCCTTGTCGTTCTCTTTTCTGGCGATGTCCACGAGGTTGTGAATCAGCCCGGTGACCTTTACCTCGTGATCATAGGTCGCCTGAAAAACCGCGATGGGGGAATCCCAACTGCTTTCCGGTTGTTCCACCGCCCCGAGGATGACCCGGCCGCCCCGCTCGTTCACGTAGTTGTAAAACTTCATGGCATGATAGAGCTCCTCCAGGGCCTGGGCCTGCATCCACCTGCCGAATCCATCCAGGTTCTCGGATTCGAAATAGGCGGACATGGAGAGATACATATAGGCGGAATAGAGCTCCGCCACAATCTGGTCGTTAATCGCCTTTTCCACATTCTTGTTCAGCATGGCTCCTATCCTTTCCAGAGACCGTGCAGATTGCAATACTCCCGGGCGGTCACCTGCGCGTCAAGCCCGTCGAAAACCGCCTGGGGTTCCTCGCCCGGCTTTAGGAACTTCCGATAGGCCACACCGCTTTCATCGATTACCTCGATCCACTCGATGTAGTGTTTTTCCTCCATTGGATGCGCCACGTCCCCCACCTTCACCTTTACACCGCCCGCCTTCGATTCCTTGACGGGAACGTGCTTTTCCTTCGCCGCGTCCACCGTGTTCTCCTCGAAAAGGACCATGGGCTCTCCGCAGCAGACGAGCTCGCCCTTTCCCTGGTGCAGCACCTCGACGATATTGCCGCACACCTCGCATTTATAAATCTGCAATCTCTTTGTCATGTTTTTTCTCCCGTTATTGTGTTGTACCTATGTTTTTAATATTTATTTTACATTTCGATTTCGCCCTTCACATCCACCAACAGCTCACCGTTCTCCTCCCTGACGGGACGCCATACCAGGTCCTTCTTGGCCGGGCCCTTTGTCACCCTACCCGTTTCGTCATAGGCCGCGTTGTGACAGGGACACTCGAACGTGCCGTCGGCGATCCGATCCACGAAGCATCCCATGTGAGTGCACTTTCCGGACAGGACGGAAAAACCCTCTTCGCTTCTGAAAATATACAGCTTCTCGTCCTCGATTCTCACCGCCCCGCCAACGATGAAATCGTCCACCTTCCCCACAGATATCCATTTCTCCGCCGCCCGTGCGATCAGGCGGAAAGGCCCCAGGGCGGCGGCGGCCGCAACCACGGCGGTGAGAAATCCCAAAAAACTTCTTCTATGACAATGCGATTTCATACCATGCTCCTTTTTATATGTGATGAAACGATGTAATTCGTATAATGTATCACTATTGATAATAATTATCATTTTCTTAGTATAGTGCCGACATCTGACTTTGTCAATAGATTACGTGCGATATCCATCACGGTACGTACAGAAAATAGACACCCTCGTCCGCTCAATCGAGCAGCACCGGAACCATTCCCGTAATCTCCATCCCCTCGATTGTTACATTCGACGACACGGCATAGATTTCCACCCCCCTCTCCCCCGCCGTCCTGAGCGCCTCTCCGAAGGCCGGGTCCATCCGGTCGTTGGGCGTAAATTGCTCGACGTCCCCCCGCTGGGCGACGAACAGCACGGCCGCCCGGTGTCCCTCCCGTACCGCTTCGATCAGCTCCAGGAGGTGTTTCGTTCCCCTTATCGTCGGCGCATCGGGAAACATCGCCTGCCCACCCGTAACCAGCGTCACCCCCTTCACCTCCACGAACAGGCCAAAAGAAACCTCGGGGTGACCGCCGGTCCCGTGTCCCGATTTTGACAGGAAGAAATCGAACCTGCTTTTCCCGAATCGTCTCTCCGCCTCTATTACGTTGTACCCCCGAAACGGATCGAATCGTCCGGCGGTGAAGCATTCCCTTGCCATCCCGTTCGCCGCCGTCGACTCGATGGAAACCAGCGTCGTCTCCATCCGGGCGAGCACAAGGGTATAGGCGGTCTTTCGCTTGGGATCGGCCTCTCCCCTCAGGTACACGCGGCGTCCGGAGGTCAGAATTTCCGTGAGTCTTCCGGAGTTCGGCACGTGCACCGACACAATCGGATCATCAGACGGATACGGTCTTTGAGTATCGATACTTCCCGGATTTTCTTCACTCTCTTTTGCTGCATCGAGCATCACCCGGGCGAGTAATCTGTTATCCCGGGCGATGAACCGGGCCGGTATGAGCGGGCCGCGATGCTTCATGTATCTCTGCTTTCCGGAGGGAACGTATGTAAAACAAAGCGGTGAGAAATGAGGAAAGAAGAATCAGAATGGAACTGCGGATTTATGGAGAAAATATAAAAGGAAAAGAGCATGAGAGCGTTCGCATGGGCGACATCTCGGCGCCCGCTATCTTGTCCCCCGTCAGGAAAGCCGTTCACCCTATCTCTGGTTTATCAGATAATTATACGCGGAGAGAGCCGCCTTTGCGCCCTCGCCCGCCGCAACGATGACCTGTTTGAAGGGGACGTTCGTCACATCGCCTGCGGCGAATACCCCGGACATGCCGGTCCTGCACTCGCTGTCCACGGTGATCTCGCCGATACGATTCGTGGTGAGGGTGTCGATGACGAGGTCCGAGTTGGGCAACAGGCCGATCTCGATAAATACGCCGTCGGTATCGAGCGTTTTTATCTCGCCGCTTGTTATGGATTCGATTTCGATGCCGGTGACCGATTTATCCCCGATAATCTTTTTTGTGTTGTACTCGGTATAGATATCCACCTTCTCCATCCCCTCCACCTTTTCCGTCAGGATGGGATCGCCGGTCAGCGGTGTGAGGGATATCAGGTGCACGTGATTCGCCACCTTCTCCAGATCTATCACCGCCTCCAGCGCCGAGTTTCCTCCGCCCACCACCGCTGCGGTCAGGTCCACGTATAACGGCGCGTCACAGGTGGAGCAGTATGCCACGCCCCGGCCGGTAAATTCCTTTTCCCCCGGGACCCCAAGGGGACGGGGACTCTTTCCGGTGGCGATGATGACGGTTTTTGCGAGAGAGATTTTGTTGTCGGAGGTGGTAACCTTCTTGATCCGTCCCGAGAGCTCCACGGAGATAACCTCAATCCCCTCCCTTTTTTCGACGTTATACTTTTCCACGTGCTCATGGAACTTGGATATCAAGTCCGCGGTATCCACCCCGCTAAAACCGAGGTAATTGTCGATGTCATAGGTCCATACCACCTGGCCGCCGATGTCCTTTGCGATCAGGAGCGTCTTCATCAGCTTTCTCGCGGCATAAATACCGGCGGAGAGCCCCGCGGGCCCTCCGCCGATGACGATCAGATCGTAAATGCCGGATTCCCTTGCGGCGCTCTCCGTCACTTTATCGGTCCGCCCCAGCCTCTCCCACAGGATACCGGTGGCCTCCAGATACACCAGGTCGCTGTAGCCGCCCAGCGGCTCTCCGTCGATGCATATCTGAGGGACCGAACCGCTTCGGGTTTTCTTTTTCATCCGCTGCCAGTCTTCCGAGTCGGGACTGGCGGGAATCTCCTCAAATTCGATTCCCTTTTCGACCAAGAACGCCTTGGCCTTGATGCAGAACGGACATCCCTCGATCGTATAAATTTTCAGTGTCGGCATAGGTATTCACACCAGAAAAAAGGCCGAAACACCACCCGAATCCATCGATGGATCGGTATTCTCACGACGTAAGGCATTCATCGAGGATCTTCTCAATGCGGGCCTGATCGAAGCCGATGATTACCTCGTCACAGATATGCAGCACCGGAACGCTCAGTCCCCCCTGGGTGAGTTTTCTCATCTCCTCAAGGGCGTCTCTGTCCTTGGTGACATCGTGATCAATGAACTCGACTTCTTTTTTTGAAAGAAACTCTTTCGCCTTTTTGCAGAAGGGACACGTTGGTGTGGAATATACGACAACCTTTGATTCCGTCATTGCGTTATCCTTCCATGCATGGGGTGAAAAATGTATCGGAGCGGCTTCTCCGGTCATCAGGATACCGGCTCGAAGTCCTCCTTCGGGGCGCCGCATACCGGGCACACCCAGTATTCCGGGATATCCTCGAATGCCGTCCCCGGCGCCACATCGTTGTCCGGATCTCCCGCTTCCGGATCATAAATATAGCCGCACACCTGACATTCATACTTTTGCATCTGGACTGTTCCTCCTGATTGATGTTTCTTCATTTTTTATTTTTATTATTATACCAGCTTGCATTGTATTGTACATGAGTAATATATATTTTTTCCGTTCACTCTCCCCCAATAGACGTAACAAGCTCCGCAACTTTTCTCCGTATGTCATCTCTGGTCCTTTTCATGAACGGGAGTGTTTTCCCGGCGGGATCGTCTATTTCCCAGTCGATCACCTCCACGCCGGGAACCACAGGACAGGCGTCCATGCATCCCATCGAGACGATCAGCTCCGGGTCCCCCGCGGCCAGGGCCACCTCGATTGATCTCGGCTCCAGATAGCTCATGTCTATCCCCACCTCACCCATCACCTCGATCATCATTGGGTTGACAGCCGCAGCAGGGGTATCGCCGGCGGATATCGGCTCGATGATGCTCCCCGCGTCCTTCCTGGCAAACGCCCACGCCATCTGGCTGCGACAGGCGTTTTCCCGGCAGAGAAAGAGCACCCGCCGACGCCCAAGGAGATCCGCCGTCGCACCTCGCGCGAGGTCGGCGGCGTCCTTCAGAGCCGTCGGGTGGCCGTCGATATCACCGATGTGTTCGATCCCCCTGAAACCGAGGGAGCCGAAATGACGAGCACCCACGGCGTCGAAGAAGTATTTGAACACCAACCCCGCGCCTTCAAAGAGCCGATCACCCTTGGTGGCCCCCACGGAGAGAAAGACGCCCCGTCTTATCCCCCGGCCCGGATCGGAGAGCCCCCGTACGTACCTGCTGTTCCACATGGCCTGGGACCGATCGATGAGCGCCTTTAGTGAGGCGGTAACGCCGTAAAAGAACATCGGGCTCGCCGCCGCCACCAGGTCCGCCCGGCGAAGCAGCGGATAGACCGCCTGCATATCGTCATCAATCACACATCTGCCGTCTTTCCGACAGGCGTTGCACTCCCGGCAGGGGTGGATGTCCATCTCGGCGACGTTGAGGGTCTCGATCTCACCCCCGAGTCGCTTCGCCTCATCCATGAAGGCGGACAACAGACGCGCCGTGTTTCCCTCCAACCGCGGGCTTCCCTGAAGTCCCAACACAAGCATACCGGTCCCCCTACATGGCTCCGGAATCACCCAGCCTGATGTTCTTATCGATCTCCGTCTGGAGTTCCGGCGGCAGGCCCTCCATGTCCACCTTCAGAAAGCCCCGAACGATCACGCTGATGGCTTCCTCCTCCGAGAGTCCTCGGGCCATCAGGTACTGTATCTCGTCCTGATTGATGCGGCCCACCGCCGCCTCGTGGGACATTTCCAGCCCCTCGCTGTGTCCCTCAAGCTCGGGGATGGCGATAACCGACCCGTCCCCCAGAATCAATCCCTTGCACTCAAGGTGCGCCCGGGCCCCCGGCACCTTCCCGATCAGGCGACCCCGGGCCGTGATGCGTCCGCCGGTGGTGATCGCCCGGGAGATGATCTCCGCCCGGGACCGAGCACCGGTCAGCACAACGCCGCTGCCGATGTCCATTTCGGCCCCCTTGGGGGCCACCAGCACAGAATTGAAGCGGGCCACCGAATCATCCCCCTCAAGGTAGGCCATCGGGTACATCTGGATGGTCTCGACCGGGTTGAGGATGATGTAGTTGTTGACGAATCGTCCGCCGTCCTCGATGCGGGTGGCGGAGCGTGGCCTGACGGTGATCCCCTCGCCCCAGTTATGGATCATCGTAAAGCTGAGGGAGGCGTTCTTCTTTACATACAACTCGGAGACGCCGATATGCAGGCCGCTGGCCAGCCCCGGTGTTGTGGAACAGCCGGTGATGATGTGAAGCTCCGATCCCTCCTCCGCGATAATGATATTATGCACATTTTGGGATATGTTGTTCGTAGCAAGATAGAGGCACGCCTGGACCGGCCTAAGGGATTTCACCCCAGGCAGCGCCCGGATAAAATAGCCTAAATGCGGCTTTTCCACCACTTTTTTGGTAAATTCGTCCTTGTCTCTGGGGACGATCCGCCAGAGATATTCCTCCAGCCAGTCGTGGGTCTTGAGGGCTGTTTGGATGTCCATGATCTCAAGACCCTCCTGGGCCACATTGCAGTGCACAACGCTGTGATCCTTCTGGATGTAGGTGCCCGAGCGCTCGTCGCCTGTGGTGTCGATCCCCGCCAGGGTCATGCGCTCCCGGTCGGCCCCTGAGATGGAGTCGAGGTCATCAATATACTCATGCTCCCCACCCTCGTGTACGTATTCATCGACGATGGATTTATCTACTGTTTCAGACATTTCAGGCACTCCTCGTATCCATGTTGTGAAATCCCTCGGAGCAGCTCCCGGGGGTGTCCCTGGCAGGCGATAACGCCGTCATAGATGACGCTGGCCTGGTCGGCGTTCACGTAATCCAGGATGTGTCCGGTGTGGGTGATGATCAACCCCGAGCGTGTAATGTTCTCCCGATCTTTTTTCAAACAGTATTCCTTGCCCCCCAGGCCGTACCCATGAATCAACTGGTTGATGGTGTTCCCAATGAGGTGTATGCTCTCAAGGTCCACCCCGGACTCCGGCTCGTCGAATAACAAGAGTTCCGGTCCCTGTACCATCAGCTGCAAAAGCTCCGAACGCTTGATCTCCCCTCCGGAAAAGCCGACGTTCAGATCGCGATCCAGGAACTCCTTGAATCGAAGGCTCTCCGCGAGACGCGCGAGGTCATCCCCCTCACACCCCAGAAGCCCCAGCAGATCCCCCAGCTTCAGGCCGTCCACGGAGGGAGGCCGCTGAAAGGACATGCCGATGCCCATCTTCGCCCGGGCGTCCACTGAGAGGTCCGTAATACGCTCCCCCTTGAAATAGATCTCGCCGTCGAGGACATTGTATCCCTCATAGCCGATGATCGTCATCAAGAGTGATGTCTTGCCCGAGCCATTCGGGCCGAAGAGCACGTGGGTTTTCCCATCGGGTACGTGAAGGTTGATGTTCTTGAGCACAACCTTTCCCTCCACCTCCACCTTCAATCCTTCTATATCGAGCATGGTCAGCTCTCCTTTACTATTTCTCTGTATTAAAAGTACACATACATTATATATAATTTCAGTATCGCTTACAATGCAATATTCGATTATTTTTTTGTGCGCCGCCTCCACGAGAAACGAAGCCTGAGGGAATTGCTCACCACGAAGATGGAGCTCAATGCCATCGCCGTCGCCGCCATCACGGGGCTTAAGAATATCCCCGCCACCGGGTAGAGCACGCCCGCCGCAACCGGTATCCCCAGGCTGTTGTAGAAAAACGCCCAGAAGAGATTCTGCTTGATGTTCCTCATGGTCATCCGAGAGAGGTCCAGGGCCGAAAGAATCGCCGTCAGGTCGTTTCTCATCAGGGTCACGTCCGCCGCCTCGATGGCCACGTCTGTTCCCGCCCCCATGGCTATGCCCACATCCGCCTGGGCAAGCGCCGGGGCGTCATTGACACCGTCCCCCACCATCGCCACGATCCTCCCCTTTCCCTGAAAGTTTGCAAGCCGCCGCGCCTTGTCTTCGGGGAGGACCCCCGCCACGACTTTTTCGATGCCCAGGTCCCGGGCGATGGCCTCGGCGGTCGACTCATTATCCCCGGTCAGCATGACCACGTCGACCCCCCGCAGGATGAGCTCCCGAACGACCTCTCTCGATTCCGCCTTCGGCTCATCCCTCAACGCGACGAACCCGAGGAGCGCGTCCTCTTTGGCCACAAACACCACACTCTTTCCTGCTCTCCTGTAGGTTTCGGCGACGTCGAACATACCCGCATCATCGATGCCGCTTTGGGAAAAGAGCTCGTTGCTGCCCGCCAATATCGTTCCCACATCCGTCACCGCCCGCACCCCCAGGCCCGAGAGCGCCGTGGTTTCGGACACCTCGTCCGGCGTTATCCCCATCGATGCCGCCGACTGCACGATCGCCGCCGCCAGGGGATGCTCCGACCTCGCTTCCGCCGTCGCCGCGGCGGACAAGAGCTCGCGTTCGGAGGCCCCCACCGCAGCCACCGCGTCCGTCACCCGGGGGGTGCCCTCGGTGAGCGTGCCGGTTTTGTCGAATACTATCGTGTTTACCCGATATGCCCGCTCAAAGCTCTCGCCCCCCCGGATCAGCACGCCGGAAAACGCACCGAGACCCGTCCCCACCATCACGGCCACCGGCGTCGCCAAGCCCATGGCGCAGGGACATGATATAATCAGGACCGATACGAAGATCAGGAGCGCCTGGGCGAAGGTTGTGCCGGGGACCAGAAAAAACCACACCAAAAACGCCGCCAGGGCGATACTCATGACCACCGGGACGAACACCGCCGCCACCCTGTCCGCCGCCCGCTGGATGGGGGCCTTGGATCCCTGGGCCTGTTCCACCAGCTCGATGATACGGGCGAGCATCGTCCCGCTTCCCACTTTCGACACCGTAAACGTCACGCCGCCGGTACGGTTGATGGTTCCACCGAAGACGTCGTCCCCAACCCTCTTTTCCACCGGATTCGATTCACCGGTGAGCATCGATTCGTCCACCGCCGTCGACCCGGACTCGATCACCCCGTCGGTCGGGATCTTCTCTCCGGGACGAACCAGCACCACATCACCGGGCACCAGGGTTTCCACCGGCACCTCCTCCTCCCTTCCTTCCCGCAGGAGACGGGCGGTTTTCGGCGATAGATCCACCAGCCTTCTTATGGCATCGGACGCCCTGCCCCGGGCCCGCGCCTCCAGAAACCTCCCCAGAAGCACGATGGTGACGATCATGGCGGCGCCGTCGAAATAGACATGGGGGAGAATCCCCGTTGTCGAGAAGAGGCGGGGAAAGAGCACGGCCACCGTGGAATAAAGATACGCCGACAGCGTTCCCACCGCCACCAGACTGTTCATGTCCGCGGTTTTCTGCTTCAGCGCCTTGAGTGCGCCGCGGTAAAACCGTCCGCCCACCCAGAAGAGCACCGGCGTGGTTAAAAGAAACAACAGAGGCAGGCGGGTTGCATCGGGGACTGTCCGTACGAAGGGGAAGAGCATCGGCATGGAGCCGATGAAAACGAGAATCGTGAGAACGATGCCCACGATGAGCCGCGTGACCAGGTCCCGTTCTTCCTTCTTCCGCATCCGCTCGATGGGATCGTCATCTGTGTGACCTCCCGACACCCCGAGAAAATCGTAGCCCGCTCCCCTCACCGCAGCCCTGATCGCCGCGATATCCGCCACCCCCACATCATATCGGACGTCCACCCTTCCGGTGGCGAGGTTCACCGATGCCTCGGAGACACCCTCCACGGCCTCCAGGGCCTTCTCGACCCGCCGTACACAGGCAGCGCATGTCATACCCCCCACGGAAATCGTGACACGGGACATGCCGTCACCCGTGCCCGCCGCTTTCTCCACAGCGGTATATCCCATGGAGTGTACCGCATCGACCAGGTCTGTGCTCTTGACTCGATTCGGGTCGTAGGAGACCGAGGCGCTCTCCGCCGCGAAGTTGACCTGTGCCTCTTCCACTCCGGGAATATTCTTCAGCCCCTCTTCCAGCCGCACCACACAGGTCGGGCAGTCCATCCCTGATATGGAAAGCCGGGCTTCGGTCTTTTCACGATTCGAGTTCATAGCCCGCATCCTCGATGTTTCTTCTCACCTCGTCATAATCGACGGGGCCGACCTCGTCGAAAACCGCCTCACCGTTTTGAAGCGACACCGATATGTTCTTTATGCCGTCAATATTCGTGAGCGCTCCAGTCACCGCCTTCACGCAGTGCTGACACGACATACCTTTTATTTTTATCGTCTTCATGATTCATCCCCCTCGTTTCTCTTACACTATAATAACAGAGTAATATAGTCAATTATTTTGATTTGTCCAGTCTTTTTTTTTCATCCGGACGATATTTTTGAAAAAAACGATCGAGCCAGATGACATAAAGAATCATCACTGCGGTCTGTATCGCCGCGGGAATGGCTGATATATCGGAAATAAATATCAATGCGATACCGCCGGCCAGGGCATAGTTCTTGAGGGTGAAAAGGAGCGTCAGGCTGACGCCGTCTTCATGACCCAATCCCCCCCTCACAGTGACGACATATACCAGAAGGCCGAGTATAAACGTCACAGATACGCTCACCAACACCACCGGCAGAAGGGCCCCGACATGTTCCAGAATCACGTCTCTATTGACGGCCACGATGGTATACATGACCACAAAGAACGACCAGTTCGTAATCGGCCCGCGGTACGGCTCAAGACTCACGTCAAACCGCATCAGACGGATGATCCGGGAGATCAGAAACGGGGCGACAATCAGCCCGCCGACGGTCAGCATGAGCCGCTTCGGCTCGATCAATGATTCCCCTGAGACGACGAACGACATCAGGGGAAGGGTGACGAAGGCGGCGGCGTATCCCGCCAGGATGGCCGTCAGGGTGAGCGTGCGGTTTCCCCGGAACATATCGGTAAACGGCATCACCGCCACCGCCGGAGGGGCGGCGGCAATGAGAAGAAAACCGGCCAGGAAATCGGGCGTATCCATAACAATTTTCGAGAGCGCAATCGTCAAGCCGCCCAACAGCAGGTAACTGCCGCCGACACCTGTGGCGGCGTACACAAGGGCCCGTGAGGGTTTTTCCCACAGTTCGCTTCCAATGCCCAGCATCGAGACGGTCATCACCACACCCAGAAAAACAAGCATCACCGGCCGGGTATAGCGCACTCCTTCCGGCAGCGTGAGGGCCAGCACCAGGGAGAGAAGGAAGATGCTGTTTCGGCTGCGTGCGAGAGACACCGCTTTTTTGAGAATTCCCATGATGTATGTCGCCTTTCTCTGCCCATATGAGAGATTCCGAGCATTTCAATATCGTGCGACGTACTCCCCGTCCTTCTGGAGTATCTACGACACATATTGTTGTCTTTGATGTACTCTACCATAAAAAAACAGCGGGAGCGAATCAGATCCGCCGCCTATGGATATGACAGGGCCATCTTAACTCATCGGCCTTCATGCAGCGCCGAGCCGCCCTCTTTCAGAACCGATTTCATAACCTGGGGATCGGTCACGGGTTCCATACACGTCCGATTTCGGCAGAGATAGACCGTCGCTCTCCCGTCCACCATCCGCATCGACCCGGTATCGGGGGCGATCTTCTCCAGGAGTCCGGTATTATCATCTATGTCCTTGTATATCAGGACAGAACCCAAAGAGAGATACCGGCCGGCGATTTTCCTCATCCTCTCGGTTGCAGGATCACCTTTTCGACCCACAACAACCGCCCTCATCGACGATGAAAGATGGACGTCCAGCGCCGTCAGGTACATGGTGTGGGACGAGGGGTACCGCCCGGCTTCCTGCGCCATGTCGGCGATCAACTCCCCGGCGGATACGCGGTACTCGTCCAGGCCTGTGAATTCGAAGAGCCGAACCAGGTTCAGTGCCGCTACGGAGCTCCCAGACGGCACGGCGGTGTCATGATAATCCTTTTGAGCAATGATCATCTTTTCGGCGAATCTGTCGGAGAGAAAATACCCGCCGCCGTCGGGGTCGTAAAACCGTCTTTTCATCTCATCGGTGAAGTGAACCGCCCGCTCAAGATAGGTCGGCTCACCCGACGCCTCGAAAAGCTCCAAAAGCCCCCAGGTGAAATATGCGTAATCGTCGAGAAATCCGGGCTGCGTTCGGTCTCCCCGGCGATACCGCCGAAAGAGCCCGCCCCGATCGTCCGTCAGCTCCCGCAGCACGAAATCCGCCGCCCTCCTCGCCGCACTGATGCGACGGTTGTCCCCCAGCACCCGCCCGGCCCGGGCGAGGGACGCGATCATCAGTCCGTTCAGGCCGGTGATGATCTTGTCGTCCAGAAGCGGCCGGGGTCTCCCCTCCCGTGCGGCGAAAAGCTTCTTCCTGATCTCCTCAATCTTTTCTATACATCCTCCCGGATCGATCCCCCGGGATGCGGCGAATTCGTCCGGGCTTGATGTCACATGGGGGATGCTCCTGCCGTCCTCAAAATTCCCTCCCTCTGTGATGCCGAAGAATCCGCACGCGATCTCCGCCTCGTTGCGATCGAGGATCTCCCGCACCTCCCGGGGCGTCCAGGTATAAAACCGCCCCTCGCCGCCGTCGCTGTCGGCGTCCTCGGCGGTATAAAATCCCCCCATCCGATCCGTCATGCGCCCGAGCACATAGGCGTGGATGTCATCGGCGATATCTGCATATCGGCGGTTTCCGGTAATCTGGAAGACCTCCACTGCGGCGAGGGAGACCAGGGCCTGGTCGTACAGCATCTTTTCGAAGTGCGGCACCAGCCACGTGTTGTCCGTGGCGTATCGATGAACGCCGAGGCCCACCTGGTCGAAGATGCCGCCGTTTCTTATCCGATCCAGGGTTTCCGTCGCCATCCCGAGTGCGCGGTCGTTGCCACCCTGGCGATACATCCTGACAAGAAACATCAAATGGTGGGGTATCGGAAATTTCGGCGCGGGGCCGAATCCCGCCCTGAGGGGATCGTACGCCCGCTCGAGCTCTGTGTATCCTCGATGGAGCTGGGATTCATCTATCGTACCGCCGCCTTCCGATTTATGGACTTTTTTCAGATGAGCGGTGATCTCTCGCCCGGCCTCGTCTATCCTGCCTCGATCGTGCCGCCACGCCTCGACCACTCGATGGAGCAGGTCGAGAAATCCCGGTACGCCCGGACGGGACGTCTTCGGGAAATAGGTGCCCGCGAAAAACGGGAGCTTTTCCGGCGTCAGAAACAGCGTCAGGGGCCACCCGCCGGAACCGGTCATGGCCAGGCATGCCGCCATGTAGACGGCATCGACATCCGGGCGCTCCTCCCGATCCACCTTGATGGAAATAAAATGCTCGTTCAAAAACGTCGCCACCCGGTCATCCTCGAAGCTCTCATGGGCCATGACATGGCACCAATGACAGGTGGAATACCCGATGGAGAGAAAGAGAGGCTTATCCTCCCGGGCGGCGCGTTCGAACGCCTCCTCCCCCCAGGGATACCACTCGACCGGGTTGTCCGCATGCTGGATCAGATAGGGGCTTTTCTCGTCCGCCAGACGGCGAAGGGAGCCCTGACGCTCTTTTATATCCATGTCTCACCCCTTTCCGGACGCACCATGTGTGATATACTCAATATCACACGCCGACTCCCGTTTTCCTTGTGTCCCCTCCGATAATCCCGATTCCCCCACACGTCAATGCGTCCGGGATAGAGAGTCTTCGAAATAATGTTTGCTTCCCATACAGACGTCGATAAGAAGGAATTATTTTACAACCTTCGTGTTCATCTGATGCATCCTCACATCCATCATTCGCCGCCCTCTGGCACAAACGTGAGGGCAAGGGAGTTGATGCAGTATCTGAGCCCCGTGGGTTTTGGGCCGTCGTGAAACACGTGGCCTAGATGGGAATCGCACCGAGAGCACAGCACCTCGTTCCTGACCATGCCGAAGCTCGTGTCTTTCTCTTCCGTAATATGGTCTTCATCTATAGGCGCCCAGTAGCTTGGCCAGCCGGTGCCGGATTCGAATTTCGTCTCGGATGAAAAGAGCGGCAGGCCGCAGACCGCGCAGAGGTATACCCCCTCATCCTTATTGTCCCAGTACTCCCCGGTAAAGGGACTCTCGGTTCCCTTCTCCCGGGTCACGTGGTACACATCCGGCGGGAGTATTTCCCGCCATTCCTCGTCTGTCTTGATGATTTTTTCCGGCCGTCCGGACACATCCGAATTCTCCGCCATACTCTCCTCAAAGGCCGTCCGTATCTCCTCGATCCGTCTTTTGTTCGTTTCCATATCTTTATTTTCCTTTCTTAACGCCGACCGCACATGTATCAGGCCGCCCTCCCCGTCGACGAGAAACTCAACGTCTCCTGCGGGCCGAAATAAACCCGATACATATTCCGCATGGATGTAGGCGTCTTCCACGGTCACACGCTTTACATGCTTCATTGAATCGATCACAGCGGAAAGTATCGTCTCGGCTTCCTTCACCGATCCGTCGAAGGAAAGCGGCTCCACCCAATGAGCGGGGTCATCCGAGTAAGACGACACGCAGTCGGCGCCGCCGGAACAAGGGGCCAATCGCCCGTCGATTACCCCCGGCACACTCGACACCTCCCCACTGCACTGCGCCAGAAACAGTATAGCCAACGCGAACGCCGCCCATCTGAAATTCATATCCGTCCTCATATCATAATGATAACTATTCTTGTTAGACTTTAATTTAAATATAACAACCATAAGGCCCGTTGTAAAGGAATATTATGAGTGATTTTATAGTATTTTATATGCTTCAAAGAAATGCTGCACAACACGGAAAACGTCCCGGTCGATTCTGAAATTTTCGCTGAAGATGTCTGTCGGTATCGAAATGATGCAGACTGATAACTCCTGGCTCTTTCGATGATCGAGCAGGCCTCACGCCCCCCGAACGATTCTCCATCCGGACGATCTAAAAGTTCCACCTGACATCCCCGATAACACCTTGATATCACGGTCGAGGAACTCCCCCTGCGGCCGGCCCCCGCACGGTCGATAAAGGTGCGTATTCACAGTACTTACAAATTATTAAATAGAGGAATGATGTTTTATAGACGATCCCGGCAGGAAGGGGTAGGACTGTGTATGGAGAGAAGTTGTCCCGGTCGTTGTCACGGGGACGAAGTGCGACGCACCTTCGATCATCGGTCGTAGAGGCTGTTTCCCTGATCGTCGAAGACGATGAACACCGGCAGGTCGCGGACGATGATCTTCCGAACGGCCTCCATACCCAAGTCTGCGAAATCGATCGTGCGGACCGAGGTGATGTGTTCGTGTGCGATCAGCGCCGCGGCCCCCCCAACGGCCCCCAGGTAGAATCCCCCGTATTGCCGACAGGCGTCTCGAACCGTCTTGTTGCGGTTCCCCTTTCCCACCATCACCAGAGACGCCCCCCGCCCCATCAGGCCGGGCACGTAGGGGTCCATGCGCGATGACGTCGTGGGGCCGAAGCTCCCCGAGGGATATCCTTTGGGCTGTTTGGCGGGGCCCGCATAGTAGACCGGGTGGTCCTTCATATACCGGGGGACATCGTTTCCCGTATCCATGAACTTCTGCATCCGTGCATGGGCGATGTCCCGGGCGACGATCATCGTCCCGGAGAGCGCCACCCGGCTCCCCACCGGAAGTCCGTGGAGGGCTTTCCTGATCTTGTCCATGGATTGATCCATATCGACGGCGACCGCTCCGGTCCCATCACCCCTCTCATCCCCGGGCAGAAACCGCTCGGGGCGTTGCTCCAACTTTTCGAGGAATATGCCGTCTTTATTTATCTTGGCGGCAATAACCCGGTGTGCGTTGCAGGAGACGCCGACGCCCACAAAGACCGACGCCCCGTGCCGGGGAAGGCGAACCAGGCGGGCGGAGAGGATGTGGGCGCCTCCTCCGTACTGCGCCCCCAGGCCGGTCTCCCGACCGATGTGGACGATTTTCTCCTCCCACACGCGATCCCGAAAGGCCCGTCCCCAACGGCTCCCTGTGTCGGGGAGGCCGTCGAGCCATCCAGACGCGGCGAGTTTCACGGCCCTGAGGTTCGCCTCCGGCGAGGTGCCGCCGATGACCACTGCCAGGTGATACGGCGGGCATCCGCCGGTGCCGACGGCATTGATCTTTTCTGTAAGAAATGCCTCCAGAGCGTTTTCCGTCAGGAGCGCCTTGGTCTCAACAAAGAGGGACGTCCTGTTGGAGGACCCCCCCCCCTTGGCGGAGAAGAGAAATCGATAGTCACCCCCCGAGATCGACTCGATATCGATCTGTGCCGGGAGGTTCGTTCGTGTGTTTTCCTCGTCAAAGAGCGTCAGCGGCGCCAGTTGGGAGAGCCTGAGGTTATTATCCCGATACGCCTCATATATCCCCAGAGACAATGCCTCCCTTTCATCCCCGGGAGAGACGACATCCGTTCCCCGAAATCCGAACACCGTGGCCGTTCCGGTATCCTGACACAGGGGCAGCACACGGTCCGCCGCGATCGTCGCATTTTTCAGAAGCGACCTCATCACGAATCGGTCGTTCTCCGACGCCGCGGGATTCGTCATGCCTTCGGCCAGCTCCTCGAGGAAGGAAGTCCTCAAAAGAAACGAGACGTCACCCATCGCCCGGCGGGCGAGCATCGTCAGCGCCTCCGGCCCGACCACCAGCACCTCCCGTCCGGCGCACTGCTGGATTTCCACATGCTCAGATCCCAGATGCAGGTATTCAATGTGAACGTCCCCCGTCTGGAACATCTCCTCGTAGTGGAAATCGGGATTATCAGCTCGTTTCGTCATAAAGTCCTCTCTCCCCCCTGATATACCATTGAATTATATTGATTGATTATGATACCGCGTTGCACAGGCGGCGCACGTCCCTCACTCCCCCCTCATTCCTCTGCCCCCTCCAACCTTTTCCACGCCGCCTCCAACCGCATCGACCGGGCCTTCCCGGCGACGTCCAAAAGGGGACGGTCCCTTTTCCATCTCTCCCGTGTCGCGTCGTCGGTCTTCTCCCAGTATTCGCCGGATTCCTCCAGAAAGGAGGTCAACCGCCGAAAAAGTCCCCCCAGGGCGACGTGCACTCCGGGGTCGAGGGCGTCCGCCCCCGCCAGGGACCACGCCGACGCGGCAAGTTCGAGGATTTCTTCGATCGCATCCTTCGGCCAGCGAAACCGCATTCCCACGTTCGCAAGATACCCCACAATCCCCCCGAGGACATGGACATCCTCAATGGTGCGAAAGGGCTTCACGTAGCCGGTGTATCCGTCGCCGGGGAGAATCGCGCCGGCCGGTACCCGCACATCGTCGAAACGCACCCGGCCGTGGACCACCTCGGGAACGAACGGAAGGGGATCCCGGGAGGTAATCGTCACGCCGGGGGAGCTCCGGCCAACCACGACTATGCGGATATCGTTTTTACCCCCAGCCGTCTCGCCCACAGACGCCGCCACCACGAGGTGTTCCGCAAGGTCCGCGTTCGTCACAAAGCTCTTTTCACCGCTCAATGAAAAGACGTGATCATTTTTCCGTGTTTCACGTTCCGTGAGGGTCGCCTTGATGTTCCGCGGGTGGGCGCCTCCCTCCTCGGATACGCACAGGGCCGCCGTCTCCTCCATCCCGATTGTCGGGACGAGACGGTGAATCGCACTGATGTACCCGGCGGTGAACGCGTATCCGACCCGATCGGCCACCCTCCCCCCGATCAGCGCGCGACCGATGGGATGGTGAAAGGGACGGGCCGTATCGAGAAAGTAATCCCACCATGCCCCCAATTCGTCACTTGTGGGGGGATCTCCATCACGGGGTCCCTTCACCATGAACGAAAGCACCGCCTCCAGCTCCCCACGAGAATTGCTCATACGACCCCCATTACGTCCGTATAAAAGGTCATTGCCCGTTCTCTTCCCCGATCAGTCGAAGGGGAAATCCTCGGGCAGATCGTTCAACCTGACGCTCAATGCCCGCAGCTTTTCCTTGTAGTGATCCAGGTCCAGCAGCTGCCGCGCCACTCCCGCCATCATCGCCGCCCTGGCCACCGCCCACGACACCTCCGGCAGCGCCCGGGGATCGAAGGGCTTTGGGATGATGTAATTAGGCCCGAAGCTGAAGGTCTCCCCCCCGTAGGCCCGGCATACTTCCTCCGGCACCGGCTTCTTCGCCAGGTCCGCCAGCGCTCCGGCGCAGGCCAGCTTCATCTCATCGTTGATGGTGGTTGCCATCACGTCCAGAGCACCCCGGAAGATGAACGGAAAACCGAGAACATTATTGACCTGGTTCGGGAAATCCGACCGTCCCGTGGCGATGATGACGTCATCCCGAATCGACTTCGCCGTGTCATATTTGATCTCGGGGTTGGGATTCGCCATGGCAAAGACGATGGGCCGCACGGCCATGGAGCGAAGCATATCCGGCGTCATGGCCCCGGCCACCGATACGCCGATAAAGACGTCCGCCCCGGCCAATGCGTCGGTCAGGGTGCGCCGCTTCGTATCCGCGGCGAAAAACCGCTTTTCCTCGCTCATGTCACCGAAACGACCGGTGTATATGACGCCCCTGGAATCGCACATGAGAATGTTCTCTTGTTTCGCGCCAAGGAGCAGACTGAAACGTGCACAGGCGATGCCCGCCGCACCGGCGCCGTTGACCACGATGGACACATTTTCTATGTTCTTTCCTGCAATCTCCAGGGCGTTGATGAGCCCCGCCCCGGCGATAATCGCCGTACCGTGCTGATCGTCGTGGAACACCGGAATGTCCAGGATGCGCTTGAGCTCCTGTTCGATCCGGAAACACTCCGGCGCCTTGATATCCTCCAGATTTATCCCGCCGAAGGTCGGTTGGATGAGGCGGCACACGTTGATGATGTCCTCCGGATCAGTGGAGTCTATCTCGATATCGAACACGTCGATATCGGCAAATCGCTTGAAGAGCATTACCTTCCCCTCCATCACCGGCTTCGAAGCCAGGGCTCCCAGGGATCCCATGCCGAGGATGGCCGTCCCGTTCGAAATCACCCCCACGAGGTTCCCGCGAACGGTATATTTGTAGGAATTTTGCTCGTTCTCGGCGATCGCTCGCACCGGCCATTCTACCCCCGGCGTGTAGGCAAGAGACAGGTCCTCCTGTGTTTGACACGCCTTGGTGCTGTGTACCTCGATTTTTCCGTGACGGCCCCGGGAATGATATGAAAGGGCGTCTTCCTTGCTCATCTTTTTCATCAAAAAAGACCTCCGTATCGAACGCGCTACCCCAGCCCGAGACGTGAGACCGTCTCGTCTGTGGGAACGCCGTCTTCGTCCCACCCCCTCATCCTGTAGTAGGCGTCCAGCATATTATTGAGGATCTCCGGGGGGCAGTATCGTCCCTTGGCCGGGCCCTCGCCGATCGGCTCGTGCATTACCCGATAGGGGAGGGTATCGTCGGCTCTCCTGATCCCCCGGTCGGTACTGATAATCCGCTCCAGGGTGTAAATCCGCTCCCCGGTCAGTTCCAGCTCATCCAGGGTCTGGTCCCATCCGGTCACAAGGGCGATCACCTTCACCAGTGTCTCTGAAATCGCCATCCCGAAGGCCCGCTCGTAGAGAAACCGGCACATCACCAAGGAGTCACCCACGGCGGTGTTATGCTGGCACTTCACGACGTACTCCACCTGACCCTCGAAGCCGGGGTCCACCCCCGGCTCCGAATAGACCGGCCGTGTGTCGTGATGGCTCCCCCCCCTGGTAGAGGTGGCGTACCCGAGGCTCATCATGCGGAGCCCCCGGGCGGAATGCCCGGCGATCTCCATCCCCTTCACCTGGTACAGATATTGTGCGGCATCCCCGCCGAAGCGCTCGGCAAGCCGTCTCGATCCCAGGGCGAGCAATTCACCCACACCCTCTTTATATGCCGTTTTTTTCACCAGATCCGTCAAGTGTTCCCCGTCCGCGAAGCGCACTGGATATCCGAGGTCCTCTTCCGTGACAGCCCCCCGCTCCAGGCACTCGGCCACAAACGAAAGGGTCACCCCCATGGAAATCGTATCCAGGCCCATGTCGTCGCACACGGAATTTGCGTTCATGATCGAGATAATATCGTCGTTTTCCAGCATGGAGCCCAGGGAATATATGGTCTCATATTCTGGCATCTTGACCGACCTGCCACCGGCGTCTCCCCGAGGCACCGCCACGGTCTTTCCGCACGCCACGGGACACCCGCGACACGCAATACGCTTCTCCATATATTTTTCTTTTATAACCTCGCCGCTGATCGCCCCGGCCTGCGAGAAGGTCTCCCGGCTGTTGTTTCTGGTCCCCAGGGTGCCGTGGGCGTTTATTTTGTTGACCAGTATCGGCGTGCCGATGTCCGTCAGTCCTTTCGCCTTTTCCCTGACATCGTCTATCAGTGTCTTCAGATATTCCGTGAGTGCCGGCTTATCGGCAACAGTTATCTCCTCGTCGCCTCCCGCAACCACGGCTTTCAGCTTCTTCGCCCCCATGACGGCTCCCACTCCCCCCCGACCCGCGGCGCTCAGGCGCCTGCCGCTCATCATGACCGAAGCGAAGAGGACACGGTTCTCACCGCCGGGACCGATGATGGCCGTCTGCATTCCCTTTTCTCCCCGGGAAATCAGCTCCTCATGGGCCTTCCTCGTATCCATGCCCCACAGGTCCGACGCATCCTTGATGACGACACTCCCGCCGGTCACCGACAGGTACACCGGGGTGTCCGAAGCACCGGTTATCGCCAAGGCGTCGCAGCCCGCCTTTTTCAGGGCGACGGCGAAATCCCCGCCGTAATTGGAATCTGCAAAAATGCCGGTCAACGGCGATATAGACGCCACGTGACCCCGACCGCATCCCCATACCGGCGTGCCGGTCAAGGGGCCGACGGCAAAGACAATGGTATTTTCCGGGGAAAACGGGGAGGAATCTTTGGGGACCATGGCCCTGATCAGGGCCGCGGCGAACCCATTGCCCCCCAGGTATTTTCTGGCGAATGCCGTATCGTATGTTTCGACCTCCACTGAGCCGTTCGAAAGATTGACCGTGATGTATTTTCCCGTGTGTCCGTGCATGAAAGACAAACCTTCCGTAGGTACTTAAGCATAACGCCGAGACGCCCTTTTGAACCCGCACCTCATACTAAAAAACACCACTGTTGTGGTGTCCCTATACTTTCAAAAAGCGCGGATCCGCCCTCACCCCCTGAAAAAATTATACCATACCGAAGCGAAAACACCATGTGAAAAATTGTGGTTCCTAAAAGTGTCGAACAACTTCTGTTTCACACGTCCACCGTTCACTCCCCCATATCGGTACGGGACGGGCTACATCCCTCAGAGCCTTGCCGTGATACTCCGCTCACATATTCGGATTTTAAAATCCCATAACAGACCATATCCTCATATTCACCCCACTTCTCGATATGGCTCTTGAAAACCCCCTCCCGGGTCATGCCGATATTCGCCATCACCCGCCCCGATGCGGGATTTGTTGCAAAATGATTTGCACATATCTTATGAAGATTCAGCTCCTCAAAGCCGTAGGCCAGCATCGCCCGGGCGGCCTCGGTGCAGTATCCCTGATTCCAGTACGGCACCCCCATCCAATACCCGATCTCCCCCCTGTTGTGTTCGTGGAAAATGCTCAGGCCCACAGCGCCGATCGGCTCCTCGTCATTTCCGGTCGTGACGGCGAACACCACATCCTCCCCCCTCTCGAATTTTCCCCGATGTGTCGCAATCCACTCCCGCGCCGTCTGTTCCGTGTATGGATGGGGGATGAGAAGCGTCTTCTGTGCGATACGCCTGTCGTTTGCGAGCTCGGCCAGCCGGGAGACATCCGCGTTGCGAAATGGCCGAAGGACAAGTCTTTTCGTCACGATCGTCGGCTGTCTTCGGACGGTATCGTTACGGGCATGTGACATCTGTTACTCTCCTGTACCTGATCGATGGGCTCCGAATGAAAGCCGGCCGGAGATGATATTTCACCATTCGGCTTTTCCCTCCTGACATATGTTTCATACCGACCCGATACCTTTTTGTCAACGAGAAAAGTCCGAATCCCTCTTCCTGAGATACAGATCTATGCGACATCTTCCTCTGACCGTCGGTTACGTTTAATACGCCGAAATGATGATCATCCGGCCTCAGCTAAAACCACAAGAGGTCGTTAAGATCAGTCTACTGATGAAAATAGTCATATCGGATATGCCGTCTGATGGAGAGATCATTCGGACCCGATACGCGGTAGGTGCCTTAAAACCGTTTTCTTTTGGAAAAACCGGACTTTGGTTAACTATAATGAAAAACGGGGCGGTTTTCTCCGTCCCGTTATGATAACTCACACCCATCATTGGGTTGTATCGCGCCCTACTCCACCACCGTGAACGTAATCGTTCGATACAGGACATCATTGAAGTAGACCTCCCAGGTCA
The DNA here is from genome assembly GCA_016931225.1 of Candidatus Zymogenaceae bacterium. Lineage (NCBI taxonomy): Bacteria > Deltaproteobacteria > Candidatus Zymogeniales > Candidatus Zymogenaceae > Candidatus Zymogenaceae bacterium. The sequence continues at coordinate 7,838 of JAFGFE010000025.1, read as the reverse complement.
TCTCACCCAGCGGGTACTCCTCGTCTACGTACCATACCCTGGCCGCCGCATCCTCTTCCGGGGAGAGGGTCGTGCGATACTCCGCCCTGTGCGCATCCGGAAACGGCGTGAAGGCGCCGCTTCCTTCCGACCATCCCTCCCAGGTATTTGGGAATGATGGATACTGCTCATCCTGGAAATACTCCACCGGCTCTCCGTTAATGACGTCGTATCGAAAACAAACACCGAAGAGAGTGCCGGGAACCCGTGGAATGGTCGTGGTCTCTTCAAGGATAACGAACCGGTCGTCCTCTTCTGCAATGATGCCGGCGTAAAATTCCAGAATCATCAATCCCGGTATTTCATCCGCCATCGAGATTCCCGTATCGACCGATTCCGTCCCCGTCGGTGCGATCGTTCCTTCCGGATCGATGCGGAATTCACGCCGTTCCTTGATGAAAAATACCAGAGTAATCGCCACCACCGACAGAATCAGAATAATGACGACTGCCGCCAGCAGCCTTCTCTGCGGCGATATCCCCTGCATCATAATGGGCACCGACGGGGTGTCCGACTCGATGCTCAGCCTTCCCGTCGTATCGCTCGATGTGCCGTCGTTTTCGTATAAAACCATCGCGCCGAAAAGCTCTATGGAATCCCCGGGATACATCCACACGGCGCTGTTTTTTACCACTCGTCCATTCACCAGGCTCCCGTTCCTGCTGCTGTCACGATACACAATCCCGTCAAGAGAAACCTCGAAGACGCCGTGTTCCCGGGACATACGGTCATCATGTATGACGATATTATTTTGCTTCTCCCTCCCCACGGTAAAGCGGGACACGTCCTCGTCTATGGAGAGCCGTCTTACTGTACCGTCATCATAGGTGATAAGGAAGGATTTCATGCCACACTACCAATACATCGAGGCGCTTCACGCCGATTTTTGGAATCGTCTGAATAGACGTCTGAACACGGTGCAAAAACAGGCTGGATTTTTAGTATATGTGAGAATATCACATATGTCAATTTTTATTTATTCATATTTTTCTATATATGTTCATGTTCTGTACCATTATTTTGACATATGACCGAAGGAAAATCCTTCGGTCATATTATCTTCCTCCCAGCCCCTGTATCCGATAAAATCGGAGCTTTTTCTCTATTGCGGTAGGGTCATTTCACCATATCGACAGGGAATACACTCCTCTTCGGCATCAATCCACATATCGTCGAAAAGCCGTATCGTCTCCTCTATCCCCATTTCGTCGCAGGGATAGAGCTCTCCCTGGTACTCCCAGAACGAGATCACATCCAAGTCGTTCACGTAGTATCCGGGGGGGCTGTCCGGGTCCGCGATGAGCTGATACCTGATGATCAGGACGCTGTCATTGCCGATGGACGGCGTATACCAATTCAGGGTCTTCGTTCCCACCGGATCCGGAGACGGCCTCCCGTTTATGGTGGTGCTTCCCGCCACATAGTGGAATCCTTCCGGAATCGTATCCTCTATCCGAACGCGGGACAGCCCGTGATCGATATCGGTATCGAAATCGCACGCGGTATCGACCGCGATGAGGAAGGTAAAAACAGCTCCCGGCTCGCCGCTGCCTTCAGACTCTTCGAGAACAATCTTGACTTTTCTGATAATCTGCGGGCTGAATATCTCCATATGTGATTCATCATTGCCCGGGTATCGTTCGAGGCTGGAAATCTCCAAGAGGCGATTCATGAACGTCGTCATGTGGAACGCCGCCAGGATCTTATCCTCACCTTCCATATAGGGCTGGAGCGCCGATATGAGAAGGATCGTTGATATCAGCTCGGTGTTCGTGTATTCAAGCTCCACCTTTGACCAGTCGTCCTGTTTGTAGACCGTTCCCGTGGAGAGATAGAGCCCCAACTCCTGGACCCATTTATCCTTATCGAATCGGAGAAACGCAGGCATCACTTCATTCAGAAATCGCTCGTTCCCGGTCACTTCGTACGCCTCCAGCACCGCCAGCATCGGGAAGACATGGGTGCCGAGACGCTCCATCAGACACTGGGTTTCGTAGGGCACCTCTCCTCCGAATTCCACCAAGGGCACGGTTCCCTCGTCCGTCAGGATGTTATTGATGATGTATTCGGCCTGATGCTCGATCAGGGTTGTCAGGCGTTCCTTCGTTTCACCGTCCGGCAGGAGTGCCGCCGCCCGCGTCAGGATATCCAGCGCCCTGCTCACCTCTATGGTGTCGACGCTTCCGGTCACCAGGGTTCCGTGTGCCTCGCTGTAATGATTCTCAAGCAGATCGTCTATGCACTCATTGAGAAATTCCTCGTCCGCCTCCCTGTCATCGAGATATGCGTCATAGCGGTCGAACAGTCCCTTGTCCCTGGAATCGATCCACAGCGCCATGGCCCATATCAGAGATACATGATCAAACAGGTCGCTTTCCGAATCGATTGTATGAGGCAGATAACGATCCAGATCGTCATCCCACACCATGTCGAAGGTATGTGGAATGTGATTGATTCCATTCTCCTCGGTATGCGCCGCAAGATCCGATAAGAACCTCCTCTTGGCCGCCGCGGTGAGCACCATGATGTCTCTGACGAATATATCCCCACTGAAGAGATCATCCCTGTTCTCGTAATCCTCGATGAGCATGATCTGCCTGATCATCGTCTGGGCGATGGAGGAAATCCTGAGACTTTCATCAAAGGTGTCTTCATCCCACCCGCCGGCGATGTCGTCGGTGTAGAAGGGTTTTCCCGATGCATATTCCAGATAAATGACATGTCCGAATCGATCCTCAACGCCCGCTCCCGTCAATCCCTTAATCTTACCGAAAATCGGGGCCAGGAAGGTGGATTCATATTCGTCATCCATCTGAGGCACCCGTGCGTTCAGGAACGCCTCCAGGTAATCGTCCGAATTCATTCTCCGGTCGTCCGCAAGGTCCGCGACCAGCGAGGACTCAACCAACTCAATACCCATTCGCGAGTTAATGGTCAGATTCTTTATATTGAAGCGCGACACCTCGTCGCTCAGATACGCGCCGTACGTCTGAATCTCCGGATCGGCGATATAGGGATTGTATGTCGGCAGTTCGTCGTTCAGGTTATCCCGATAGTCGTGAATGAGCGATGAGAAATACATGCCGGTATCGGTCTCGAAGGTATCGTCCACAATACTGCTTGCGATCAGGTCCGGCACCTCATATCTGAGGTCCGACTTCCACTTGGCAAAATCATATATCTTATCCTCATTGCCGGTCGCCATCGCGCCTCCGGGAGTCAGGTTCAGCACCATCTTCCGCACCAGGATCGGGGCCAGATCACGGGTAATGCTCCGATCCCGAATCGGCGTGATAATCGGTTTGATGTACGAGCGGCCGTTGGGATCTTCCGGTATGAGAGTAACCGGTGAATGCCACGGGAAGAACCGATTCTCATAGAGCTGGAGCTGTGACTGATCGAGAATACGCTCGGTCAACAAGGACATGCGATCCAGATAATCGATGATCTCCCGATCGTCACCGTAGAGGGTCAGTTCCCTGAGGGCCCCCATGGTGGCGCCGATATTCTGCGGCGTCATCACCACGTCGTAGTCCCACCGCTCTTCGTCGGCGAATATCTCATGCTCCTCCACCCAGATGTTTTCCACCATGAAGTCATAGACGTCCAGGGCGGCTTTACGATATTTCTCGTCCCCGGTAATGACATATGCGCTCAGGAATGCGCGGATCGCCAAGGAATTGTCCACCAGAGTGCGCTTCGTTCCGGTATCCGGGGCGCCCTCTGCATAGTCGTATGAGGTATAGACACCGCCGTCCAGCTTTGAGATCATGTTCTCTATCATAAAGTCGCAGATATCCACGATCCTGCGCATCGGCTCGTGGCTGTTCATCCTGAGATCCCTGTTGTCGTTGTAGATGGATCTCATGGCCAGCACCGTGTATCCGAGGTCGAGGGCGGTTACCATCCGCTCGTCATCACCGCCGCCGGGGGCATGCAGGCTCTTGTATTCGCCGGTTTCTTCATCGTAATGGACCGACTCAAAAGCGGTATACACCTCACCCAGGCGTTCGGTGACGACATCCAGGGACGCCCGCACATCCGGATCGCTCGAGTGGAGCAGCACGCTCCTGAATTTCGACAGACCCCATAGCATCGACGCATGATCATACAGGCTGCTTGTTTCATCCACCACTGTCCAGTCCAGGGTACCGTCGGCCTCGTTCATCTCGATTTGGCTGTAATGGGGAAGATATTTCACCGGCGGCGAAAATTCCGCCGTCACCATCATCTCCGAAGACATCACCTCCAGCTTCTCCAAAGACAGCATCAACATGAGCCTGCCGAAGAAGCGATTCATGGGATCGGCGCTTTCAAGGAATTCGGGCAACTGGTGGGACGTACGCAAAAGCGTCATCCCCAGCGCCGCGGGCATGATGTTCTTATCCATCAATCCCTCGCTCCATGCCAGCTCGCCGGAAACGATCTTGTCTTCCAGGTATGGATAGGAACCGAAATATTCAAGGAAGATCGGCTCGATCTTCGGCACCTCGTCCAGTCCCGCCGCCCTTGCCATATCGGAAAGCAACATCTTCGCCGCCGTCTCGGGGCTGACGCCGTTTTCCCGGATGGTCTCCCGCATGACCGGCGAGAACCGCATCGGGATGCCCAGCTCAGACTGCATGGTGACATTGCCGAGGTTATACTGTGCATACTCGCCGAGCTTTTCCACCACGCGGTTATAAAGCCCGGTCATCAGGTATTCCCCATCCGGATCGATGCCGTTGAGCGCCAGCCGTTTCGACAGGTAATCCTCAATGATAAAGAGCTCAGTCGCGGCGTACATGGCGATATCCGTCTGGTAATAGATCTCTGGATATCCGGGCAGCGAATCTCCGAAATCCTGCGATCGAATGGCGATCTTCCTGACATCCAGGCAGCACTTATACAGCCGTTCAGACTCCTCCTCTTCCTCCCCTTCACGTCGCTCGCCGGGGCGCTCTCCCCACCCCTCCGTGTCACCAGGTGTGGTGCCTGTGGAAGGCAGCGCCGGCATGATCATGCTTGCCAGCGGAAACGCCACACCCCTCTTTATCGAAACGGTGGCGTTTGCTGTGAGTTTGTACTTTCTTCCCGCGCCGTCAACCATATTGAGGGTTACGTTGTTGACATTCGCACCCGATGAGGCGGCGTGGGACGCCAGGGCGTGATATTCCAAAACGACCGTCGTCTCCGGCGCCACGGTGCCTATGTTCCAGGTCAGCGTTGTAGTGCCGGCGCCGGAAGGATCGCCGATCGTCGCGCCGTCCAATATGCTTGTACCCGGCAGATAGGTAAATCCCGACGGCAGGACATCGGTGATGGTAACGTTGTAGAACTCGATTTTTCTATTGTTTGAAAAGGTAACGGTATACCTGACCACGCCGCCGTGGGCTACCGACCTGGGCGTCGCCGTCTTCGTCAGCACCAGCGGCAGCGTCGGGATATCTACATACACGGGGGCGGTGTCCAGATCATCGTCGTCGGTATCCAGCGGCGTAATGGCCGATCCGTCTTTGACGATAGGCGTCGCCGCGTTGTCCTCACCCTCCACCCACATGGTGTTTATCTGATCGCCTCCGGACGTCCGTGCGGTCACCTCCAGTTCAAAGGTGAAGGTAAAAACGTCTCCCGAAAGAATCGTGTAGTTGTTCAGCCACTGCAGCTCGTCGAGTATAATGGCTGTGGGATCACCGATGGTGGCGCTTCCCGGCACGTATTCGAAGCCCAGGGGCATGGTGTCGTAGATGTTCACATTCACGGCGTCGCCGTCACCGACGTTTTCGATGGTGACGGTATATTCAACGATGCTTCCCACCACGGCCACGGTGGTGTTTGTCGGGTCGCCGTCGATGGCCGTCACCTCTTTCTCCGTCACCAGGAAGGGCTCCCGAGTAAAGAGTGTGGTGGTATCGGTATTGGACGGCACGGTGGTACCCGCCCCGTCGATACATTCTGACTCCGCCAGGTTATCCACCGGCAGGCCCTGAATGATGCCGGAATTGACATACACCACGTAATCCAGCACGTAGCTGGCGCCTCCCGTGAGGATAATGCCGGTGACGATGGGGTGTCCGGTATTGTTTATCGCCGAGCCGTCCCAGGTGATGGTCCCGGTTACCGGTGACGGCTGGTTCGGCGCTCCGGTCCCGTCATGGGTTCCCGCATATCCCCCGGTCCACGAGGCGTCTGTATATGTGCCGGACGGGAGCGTTGGCGGCGGAACCGTGGCAAGGTGATCGCCGTATCCCAACCCCGTGGGCAGCGTATCGGAAATATCCACGTCGTAGGCGGTGCCGGTGCCGGTGTTGTTGACGGTCACCCGGTAGACGATGTAATCGCCCGGCTGTACCGTTAAAAGACCCGGATATGCGATGCCGTTGACCGATATGACTTCCTTATCGAGGCTCAGGATCGGCGTTCGTGCGGTAACATCCACTTCTGCGCTGTCTTCGGGCACGCCGCCTGTGCCGATGACGAAGGTGTCCGCGGGCACGTGATCGGTGTTGTCCGCGGGTATGGTGTTGCCCAGCTCGTCTTCACCGGTCGTAATCGCATAGTTCGTGTAGACGCTCCCCTCGACGACGCTGCTCGTGACATCCACCTCAAAGCTCACCGTCTCCGAGCCGTACCCCGGGATGCTTGCTATCGTCCATATCAAGGGATTCGGCCCGGACACCGTGATGCCGCCGCCGGACGTCGCCGATCCCACAACATAGGTGAACTCCGCCAGGATGCTGTCGGTCACTGTCACATCGTAGGCGGTGCCGCTGCCGACGTTGTTGACGGTGATGTCGTATGTCACCCGGTCCCCCGGCTCGACCACGGCCAGGGCGGTCCGGTCGGTGCCGTCCACGCCGATGATGCTTGCGATGGTCTTGGTGATCGTCAGCGCGGGCACGTGGATTGTCAGATCCGTTGCGGACACCGGACCTCCGGTCTGGGTGTAGGCGCCATATCCCTCATAGTAATATTCTGCGCTGTTGGGGATGGTGTCAAGATCGTCGTTTGCGTCTATATCCATTACCTCGGCGGTGAAGATGATATTCAGCGTTCCGCCGCCTGAGGCGTCAAGGTTCGTAAACTCCCAGGTCAGATCCTGGCCGGTGCGGTTGAATACGGGGGTAACGGCGACGCCTCCCATGGTCACCGATGTCGTGGCGAGATAATCTATCCACTGACCCATGTGATCGGTGATCGTCAGGCTCGGGATGGTGGCATCCGGGAGCTCCATCTCGATTTCATAGGTCACCACGGAAAGTATGGTCACGCTGCCGCCTACAGGATTCGTCAGCGTCTTCGTGATGCTCGCCGCGGTATCCACCACCAGGTCATCCGCATCCTCGTTGCTGTAATCGTTCAGCACACCGCTGTTGTGCAGGCCGTCGGTGCCGTTTCGCTCCTCGTTCGGAGACGGCGTCCCGGAGATGCTCGTCCACTCAACCCGGGCGTCGTTCCAGAGGATCTCATTCGGCTGCACCGTCCCGTCCACCGTCACCTGGTAGGACAACACAACCGCATTGGCGGGTCCCACCGCGATACTCGGGATACTCCACGAGAGGTTCGGAGCACCGCCGGCATCAGCGGTTCCCGAGGTGGTGGTAATCGATCCCGTAACATATGTGAGCCCCGCCGGAATCAGGTCCGTCACCTCAACGTCGTACGCCGTCCAGCCACCGGTATTCTCAAGAAGGATCGTATACGTGATCAGATCCCCCGCCTCCACCGTTATTCCGCCGGTGCCGTCGTCCTTGTCTATCGTGACCACCGCCTCGTTCACCGTCACATTGGCGGATGTGTCGCTGTCGGCATGGGACGTG